>JAKAHQ010000395.1 GCA_021814855.1 Bacteroidota bacterium
GTCCGTGAGCAAAATAAATTTTTTGATCTTCGAACGGTTGATAAAACGTATGCGGGTCGCGCTCGAATAAATCATGATTAACATATAAGAACACGTAAGGATTTTCTTTTATAATCCTGCTTGCGGCACTGAGGTGGTTAGGTATAAAATCGAGAATAAGTTTAACCCCCTTCTTATTCAGGTAGGATTTCAATTCAAGGAGCGATTTTGTGCTTCCAAGCTTTGGACTTATTTCATAAGTATCTATCGCAAACGGCGAGCCGATTACATCTTCTTTTTTCCAGTCCTTTAAAGCGCGGTCGTAATTTTTAATTAAGCCGGGTTCAAAACAGTACTTTTCAATTATCGAATCGCAGGTTGACCACAATCCCATCAACCAAACATAATCGATGCCCTTAGCCGCCAAATTATCCCAGTATTGATTCGGCACATCTTCTATTTTTGCCGCCTTGTTCTCAGAGCTAAATCTTTTCAACCAGGGCCGGATATTGATTTCGTAAATGGACGGATTATAATTCATATTCACTCTATATTTGATTTGGCTCGCGGGGTCTGCAAGATTTTTTTGTCTTCCTGTAATTCTTTTATCTGCTTCATTATTTCAATATAAAGCCGTTCGTCTTGGGATTCGGCTATGATTTGATTTTTTTGTTTTATCTGCTGATCGATTTGGAAAATCTGGTAATTCCTTACGGTAGCGGCTGCGTGCTCGAAGGTGTCTTTTTCAATTTTGCCGTTGTAAGAAAAATCGTCCCACTTCTTGCTTATGGTTTCATCTGCCAGCGTAATGCCAAGTATAAATGAACGGCTTTCTTCGTCCTCAATTTTGTCGATCAGAAATGAAGGAGAAATTTTTCCCTCGTTGAATCCGTCATGCACAATATTCGCAAGTTTTCTAAAACGATGATTGGAAAAATTCTCTACGGCTATGTTATCCAGAATATGCCCCGCAATTCTTTCGTCGCCGCTGTATAAAAGCCGCACAAGTTCTTTCTCATAGGGATTTTCTATTTCCGGTTTCTGCGGGAGATTTATTTTTTCAGGCACGGGAATATTTACTTGCCGTTGTTCAGGTCTAACCGCAACGGTTCTTTTTTCCTGCTGTAAAAATGTATTCAGCTCACTTTCGATCAGCTTTTCCCTGAGATTGAATTTTTTGGCGATTGTTTTCATCAACAAATTTCTTTTAAGCTCGTCGCTCACAAGAGCCAAATTTTTAACGAGTTCGCGAATGGCTTTTGCTGTTTCCGCGGGATCTTCAAACTTACCTTGTTCTTCAAACTGCGCAGTTTGATATTCCAAAAAATTTCGCGCGCGAGAAACTTCCTCCTCAAACTTATCCTTTCCGTATTTAATTATGTAAGAATCCGGGTCTTCGCCTTTTGGCAGCGTAATTACTTTTACTTCGAAGTCCTGCTTCAGCAAAATTTCGATACTCCGCAAAGAAGCTTTTTGGCCGGCCAGATCGGCATCAAAAAGAATAATTATATTTTTTGTAAACCTCGCAAGGAGTTGCACCTGCTCATCGGTAAGAGACGTGCCAGAAGAAGCAACCACATTTTTTACCCCGGCTTGAAAGAGCGAAATTAAATCCATGTAACCCTCAACCAAAATAGCGCGGTCGATTTTTCTTATCTCTTCCTTTGAATGATATAAACCGTAAAGCGATCTTCTTTTGGAATAAACCGGTGACTCCGGCGAGTTGAGATACTTGGCCGTGTTCTCGCGGTTTTCGAGTATGCGTCCGCCAAAAGCGATCACTCTTCCGTTTGCGGAGAAGATTGGAAATATAATGCGACCACGGAATTTATCGTAGTACTCGCCTTTCTCGTTTGTATCGATTAAACCCAGCTGCTTCGCTTTTGCCGGATCGATATTATTTTCTTTTGCGTAAGCAAGAAAATTATCCCATCCGTATGGCGCGAATCCAACCCCGAAAATTTTTTGCGTTTGAGGTTTGATATTTCTTCGTTTCAAATATTCTCTTGCTTCTTCGCCGGAGTTGTTTTTCAGAAGAGTATCGGAGAAGAAACGGGCTGCCGTTAAATTAATTTCGAACAAAGATTCAAGTTCGCTTTGCTGCTCATCTACCGGCGAGGAATCAAAATCGATCTTAATGCCGAGGTGATCCGCAATTTCCTCCACCGCTTCAACAAAGGAAATATTCTTGAACTCCATTAAAAACTTAAAAACATTCCCGCCGGCTCCGCAGCCAAAGCAATGATAAATCTGTTTATCCTCGCTTACCGTGAAGGAAGGTGTTTTTTCGTTATGAAACGGGCAGAGTCCGATGAAATTTTTACCCCGCTTACGAAGGTGCACATGCGCTGAAACTATGTCAACAATGTCTGCGGCAATTCTAATTTCTTCAATCTTCTGTTCTGGTATTCGCATCTAGGCCTGGTTTCTTTCGGTTCAAACTTTTTACAAGCTAAATTAGAAATTTATTAGCTGAAACCAAAAAGCCGTTAAATTGCCCATCAGAATTTATATTCGTATTTTTCCGGCGAAACAAGAAAGAGTAATAATTTTTTGATTAAGAACAGCGTACTATTAATTCTCCCCGCGCAAAACTTCAACGAAGAAGAATACCTTGTAACTTCAAACTCGCTTAATAAAGCCGGCATAAAAATTTTTATTGCCTCGGACGCTAATTTTTTGTGCGTCGGCTCAAACGGGTTAAAAGTAAAGAACGATATTCAATTTTATAATATCCATGAGAGCAACTTCGGCGGATTGATCTTAATCGGCGGCAAAGGAACAAGGGATTATTGGAATCACCCCGTTTTGATTTCGACGGTTCAAAAATTTGTTAAGAATAAAAAAACTGTGGGAGCTATCTGCAGCGCGCCGATAATTTTAGCCAAAGCAGGGGTTATTACAGGAAGCGCAACATGCTATCCCGACGATAAATGCGAGCTTGAGAAGAACGGTGTGAACTATAAAGACGAACCGGTAGTCTCGGTAAAAAAAATTATTACCGCGCGGG
>JAKAHQ010000396.1 GCA_021814855.1 Bacteroidota bacterium
GCCGATTCCATTACCGTTGTTATCAATACCGATCACAGGCCAGCCGTCGATCCATTTCATCGGCTCAAGAAGAATTATTCGGCCGTAAGCATCTCTGTCCTGAAAATGAACAAACCAGGATTCGCCAGTTTGCGTTTGCACCCACGCGCCCTGGTGCGGACCATTAATGCCGGTCTTTCCCTGTTCCAGAACAACTTTTTCTTCATAAGGGCCGTAAATATTTTTTGATCGGAGTACGGTTTGCCATCCGCCGGTGACTCCCCCTGCCGGCGCAAAAATATAATAGTAACCGTTTTGCTTACAAAGTTTCGGTCCTTCTATTGTTGGATTTTTTTCGGTGCCGTCGTATACAAGAACTCCCTCATCCAAAATTTGCAAGCCGTCTTCGGATAACTTATTAATTGTTAATTTGCTTTTAATGCCGGATCTGCTTTTAGCCCAGGCATGAACCAAGTATGCGTTGCCGCCGTCATCCCAGAAGGGACACGGATCGATCCATCCTTTGGCTGCTTTCACAAGTTTGAGCGGCTCCCATTTGCCTAACGGATTTTTTGTCTTGGACATAAAAATTCCATAGTCGGGGTCGCCGTAAAAAACAAAATACTCGCCGTTGTGAAAGCGGATGCTTGGCGCCCAAATTCCGTTGCCGTGCATCGGAAATTTAAAATCACCGTAAGGAATATTTTCCGTTACATGATTTACGATTTTCCAATTGACCAAATCTTTAGAGTGAAGAACGGGTAAGCCGGGAGTATTTACAAAACTTGAAGAGACTAAAAAGTAATCGCTGCCGCTGCGTATCACATCAGGATCAGAATAATCCGCGAAGATAATCGGGTTCCTGTATGTACCGTCGCCGTTATCTGGATTCCACACCGGGCAGGATTTACTGCCGACCCCAGCATTAATTTTTTTCTGGGAAAAATTTTGAGAGGGAACTAAAGCCGCTAAACTTATTGCCGATGCGACAAGTAATATTTTTTTGGAAAGCATTATTTAAGAACCTTTGCTTTTTCCAACTCAAGAGCGCTTAGAATAAAAGGTCCGAGCGCTCTAAGATCGTTAGATTTTACCCTGACGCCGGTATAGTACTCAAAGCTTCCGTCACGGTATGGATTTCCGCCAAGACCGATTCCGTCAACCGTTTTGTTCAGATTCACGTATCCGTCTTTATCAATAGTTACAAAAGTTTTTATAATTCCATCGAAAGATTCTTTGGCGCGTTTTAGAAAATCTTTTTTTACGTAACCTTTATTAGCAGCTTTAGCAAAGGTATAAGTAAACATGCACGAGGCCGACGACTCTGGAAAATTTCCTTTTCTGTCATACTGATCGACTACCTGGAACCAAACCTTCGACTGCGGATCGCGGTATTTAAGAAGAGCATCGCAAAAATTTTGAAGTATTGTAATCAATTCCTTTCGTCCCGGATTGTTCCTCGGAATAAAATCGAGAACATCTACGAGCGCCATTGCGTACCATCCCATTGCCCTTCCCCAAAAAATGTGTGAAGTGCCGGTAACGGAATCCGCCCATTTCTGCTGTTTGCTTTCGTCCCACGCATGGTACAAAAGTCCTGTTTTGGGATCTCGTGTTTTCTTTTCTATTAAAATGAACTGATGAATTATATCTTCAAAATTTTTCGGCTCGTTAAACACCCGAGAATATTCGGCATAAAAAGGTTCGCACATGTAAAGCCCGTCGAGCCACATTTGGTGCGGATAAATCATTTTATGCCAGAACCCGCCGCTCTTGGTTCTCGGTTGAAAGCTGATTTGTTTTCTTAAAGTATCGGCTGCAATCTTATACTTGTTTTCCTTTGTTTTTTTATAAAGGAATAAAAGCTGTCTCCCGGGAGTTATGTTATCCAACGTGTACTCGGAATACTTATATTTTTTAATTCCGCCGTCGCCGGATATGTACTGATCCATATTCGTTTTAATATAGTCGAAATATTTTTTGCTGTGAGTATGATTCCACAATTGCTGAAGTCCCTCCAGAACAACGCCCTGGTCGTAGGTCCATTTGTTATGGTAAGTGCTGTCGTTAATAATATCCGCCGGATGGCGAAGTATAAATGAATCCGCAATTCTCTGCGACCAAGGGGCAGTCGAAGAAATTTTAACTTGTTTACTTTCCGTTTTAACATCGGAAAAATCTTTAGCTTGAAAATTAATTTCTGCCGGTAAAAAAACTAAAACGATAAGAAAAATAGTTCTACGCATGTTCCACCAAATTTTTTTTGAAAGGCGCCGTCCGGGTAGAAGATAGAAAAATAAACCGGCCGCAACCCGGAAATTTTCTTTCTCGGATTGCGGCTACACGCTAAAGTAATTGTTATCGTATTAAAATGCGAAATTGAGAGAAAGTCTGTTTACGTTATCGAAGATATCCATTTTGGAAAACGAGTAATTGACTTCGACATCATAATCATAGATTGTTGTATTAACGCCGACACCCGCAGACCACGAAGCCACATCTCTATTTGTCTGGTAACCGGCTCTCAACGCAACCATGTTTAGGTATTTATATTCCATTCCGAGATTCATTCTTTCCGAATAACTGTTTGAGTGAACAAAGTCGACGGCGAAAATTAAATTATGATCCTTGCCGAAAGCGGTATCCATAAAGTCGCTTATGCTTATTGCGCCGCCCATCGTAAATGTAAGGGGAAGCTGTTCATCCGCTTGTTCTCTTCTAATGTTCGAAGAAAAATTTCTTATCGACATTCCGAAAGAAAAATGTTTCCACTCGGTTAGATATTTTATACCGGCATCGAAGGCCAATTTTTTCGCGTCGTTTTTATGAATCGATCCGTCATCGAAAATATTTTGTCCCAAATTCTGGCCGACGAGTTTCATTGTACCGCCAATTAAAAACTGCGTGCTTATAGCTTTTGAATAGGACAATCCGATTGAGTAGGCGCCAACGTTGGACATTGGTCCGTCATCAATATAACCGACTACGTTTCCGCTCGCGGAAATTT
>JAKAHQ010000397.1 GCA_021814855.1 Bacteroidota bacterium
TCTAACGGAGGATGCGGTTACGCGGAAAGTAACGCTTACCTTGGATTGAGCCGAAATTAATATTGTAAGAAGAAAAAAAATCAACGCGAGCTTTTTCATTTCAAAATTTCCTAAGAGTTTTTCTGCGGTTGAGAATATTTTGGATTAACACGTCGCATATATTTATGCGGTTCCTCCAGCGGTTTAAATCCGAACTGCGAGTACAATCCGTGGGCATCACTAGTTGCCAGCATCCATGCTTTCATGTCTCTTAACTTTGGATGTTCAAGAATACATTTTATAAGCCATTTAGATAAGCCCTGCCCGCGATAGGATTCCACAATGAACACATCGGCAAGATAGCCGAAGTTGATGCAATCCGTAACTACACGCGCAAAACCGATTTGTTCTTTCTTATGATAGACGCCGAAACAGATTGAGCCGCGAATAGCTTTTTGCACTCTTTCAATCTCGATTCCCTTCGACCAATATGCGTTGCTTAAGAAGCCGTGGATTGTTTTCAAATTAAGTTTACGCTTATCCGTGCTTATAAAATATTTTCCTTTTTTGAATTCATTTATCATAATTCTATAATATTATGTTGAAATATTTTTTGAGCATTGCGGCAAATTCTTTTTCACTGCTCACATCAAATTTTGTTTTGGCGCCGTTTTCGGTTATTGTCAGCGACGAATTGCTTAATGTTATTCTTCCGTTCATAGTTGCCAACGTGCACACGTTTCTATTTCGGAAAGTAGAGCTCGACGCGTCTTGTTGATAGTTGCACATCGCGGCATAATCTAAAAAATCTCTCGGCACGGAAGTAAACTTGTATTCGGTCAGCCAATCGTTATCATGTAATTTCTTCAACTCGTAGTTTTCATCCTTGCGATGAAAAAGTTTGTATTCACCGCTAACGTCCTTTGTCCGGCCATCCGGAAAGGGGATTGGACATCGAAACGAATCGCCGAAGCCGACATCGACAAGATAATCTTGGTCAAGATGAACAAGCAGCGTCATGTGGTCGAACTCCGGGCCCAATTCTTTTTTGGAATGGTTATAAACTCTTGCCGAAAGCATATCTACCTTGTAGCCGAGCTGTGTAAGCAGCCAATGAAACAAGCCGTTCAGCTCGTAACAAAACCCTCCTCTCTTTGTAGGAATGATTTTGTCGTATATCCTATTCAAATCCAAAATTATTCTGGCCCGGTCAGGTATGTCAAGATCTTCGAACGGGACAGCCAGAAGATGTTTCATTTGAAGTTCTGCTAAGAACTCCAATGACGGCTTTTTGATTCTATCGATCCCGATTCGCTGCAGGTAAAATTTTAATTCCATAAATACCTTTCAGAATTTTACAGACGGAAATCCCAGAAACTTTCTTATCAATCCGAGCTGACCGACGTGATAAGCTTCATGTTCGCTCAGGAACGAAATCATGTTAAGCGCGGTATTCCCGCCGGGAAATTGAAATTCTATTTTCGATTTTAGCTTGTCAGACGAAATAGTTTCTAACTTCTTCATGAATATTTTATTAAGCACTTTCCATTCCGTTAGAACACGATTCAGCTTTGGATAAATTTTAATATCCTCGATTGAGTTAGCCCAATCTACATATTTGCCGAACGGATTTTTGATTTCCTTATCGAGCTGCTTTAAAATGAAATATCTTGCATCTATAATATGAAGCAGCAGAAACATCATCGAATTTGTTTTCCTGTTGGGCCGTTTAAGCGCGTCGCTGTTTGTAACATTTTTGAAGCTGTTAACTAAAAGTTTAGAGTTAACACTATAAGTTAAAATCGTCGGTGCCAATACAGCATTCATTTTTTCTCCTCGCCGCGCATTAAGGCAACCTCGTAAGGATAGACCTCGACGCTCATAATTTTTGCTTTAACCGCCGGGTCGCTTTCCGCTATTTGCTTTGCCTCATCAAACGAATTTGCCTCGTAAATAACAATACCGAAAGTTTTGTCGTTTTCAACCTGTGTTCTTCCGGCGAGAATAAGATTCCCATCCGCCAGCATTTTTTTCAGACGGGCAAAGTGTTGGCTGACTATTTCACTTTTTTCAGGCGTCCATGCGCTGGAATCGAGCATGGTTTTTTCCAGCCGAAGTAAATACAAGAATTGTTTCTTTGCTGGTTTGTTTTCCTGCTGCGCGCTTAAGCCGCCGAATGAAATAACCATGCAAACAATTATGAGAAATAATTTTTTCATATCTCCTTCCTTAGTTGTTATTTAAATCAAGAAAATAAGCCTGGTCGCATCTTCCGGATAAATGTTCGGGAGAATATTTTTTAAATCCGTATCGTTCATAAAGACTAATTGCTTCTTTAAGAACTGAAGCCGTTTCAAGAATCATCTTCTTATAGCCAAGACCCTTTGCGGTTGAAATCGCATGATCGAGAAGCAGTTTTCCGCGGCCCTTACCTCTTTCGGATTTAATCAGATACATTTTTCTCAACTCGCAGGTATTGTTGCCCATGTTGAACAATCCTACCGTTGCGATTATTTTTCCTTGTCCATCTTCAAGAACATCGAAGGTTCCGCCGTTTATGAAATAACTCTTTTCGATTTCAAGGAGATCGGAATCCGTTGTTGCAGAATCCGGTTTAAGTCCGTACTCATTAAGTATTTCAAATATCAAACCGGTTATTACGGGTATATCTTTGTTCGTGGCGCGCCTTAACATATTATATTCCATTATACGTTCGATGAATAATTCGTTCTTGATTTCTTATTCCTCTACTTAGTAAATTAAAAAAGATTCTTACCATAACAAAAGAGAACGGGCATGAAAATGACGCGCAAAAGCTTTTTGAAAGCAGGGGCGTTAATGGCGGGAGGAATGTTATTTAGCGGAAGCAGAATGATTGAAGCAATGCAGTCGTTATCGGGTAATTTTAAAATGGTCCGGGGTAAAATAGGAATTTATACGGAGCGCGGCGGAACCATCGGCTACTTTGCAGGCAAAGATGCGCTCATTGTAGTTGACACACAAT
>JAKAHQ010000398.1 GCA_021814855.1 Bacteroidota bacterium
TCCCGAGCCATCTGCCTGGGAAAAAATTTATTTGGGCTGGGCCCAGCCGGTTACGTTGTCGGTTGTGAATAAGAGGATTGATGTTGTTGCAAGAAGCGTAGCTGCTATGAGCGATACAACGATTTTAAAGGTGCCGATTAATTCAACTGAATATTACTTGATTGAAAACCGACAGCGCGATGCCGAAGGGGACGGTTTGAAATTAACATATGTTCTTGACGGTCAAACCAAGACTTTTTCTATTGATAAAGACAAAGGCCGTTTCCAGTGGTACGGAGTTGATACGGTTAAAGGGGTTGTAACCGACGTCGACGATTTCGATTGGGCTGTGCCGGGCAACGGAATTTTAATCTGGCACATCGATGAAAATATAATTAACAATAATATTGCGGATGATAAAATTAACGCGGACTTGAATCACCGCGGCGTCTACGTCGAGGAAGCCGACGGAATCTTTGATATCGGCGTTGCTTACACTTCGATTACCGGCGACATTGTTTACGGCGACGGTTACCAGGAAGACATGTGGTATGCCGGCAATAAAGGGAAATATTTCCAGAATAAATTTGGACCGGATACCAAACCAAATACAAACACAAACGAAGGCGCCAACAGTTTAATTACAATGCAGAACTTTTCGGCACCGGCTAATAAGATGGGCTTCAATATTTCGTTTTCAAACTCAAACATTTCATTAGTCTCATCACTGAAGTTGGGTTTAAGTAATTCCAATAATCTATTGACGTCTACCGGTTTTTCAAATTTTGAATCGGTAATAGCTATTGACAATTCTACGCTGAATGAGTTTAATGCAGCCGGAAATAAATTTATGACGTTCCTCAACTTTACAACTATTCAACCGGTAGCAGGAGAATTATCCAATCTGAAATTTATTATTGGCGCCAAAGGGTCTATAGTTAATGTGCTCTTAGGGCCAATAATCCAAGCGGAACATAAGTCGTTGGATATGTTGTCAAACGTTACCTCGTTGGCGGTGGACAAGAACAATCCCGATAATGTGAAGCTTTTAATTGGCACCAGTAACGGAAGCGTTTATTCCATCCGTCTTGATTCGTTGTTAACAATTCAGAATTTCGATCCCGGCAAATACCTAATTTACAAAGGTGACGATTCAATAATAGGTTTTGCAATTGACGCGGGTCACTATACGTTTTTAGAATCGCAAAAACTTGTAGTTTTTTCAGGCAGTCAAGGCGTTGTTTCGCCGCTTGAAGCAAACGCTAAGAAAATGATTATGACTAAAGACGCTTCCGGCCATTACACTTATGTAGTTTTGCTTTCAGGAAATACCTTCCAAATTATTGGCGCTTATAATTCGATTTTCCAAATTAAAACGAATAATGCAATTAACAGTTTTGCAATGGCCGATTTAAAAGGCGATGGCCAAAATTATATTCTGGTTTCGGATGGTAGTTATTTGGAAGCTTACAGCTTAAATGGTAATCTAGCCGATAATTTCCCATTCACAATTTCTTCCGGTGATTATTTTGTCGGCTGTCCGCTTGTTGCTGATATCAACAACGACAAAATTCCCGAAGTCCTAGGGTTCTCAAATAACGGAAGTATATATGCAGTAAATCCGTTAACCGGAAAATTAATAGATGGTTTCCCGATTTCGACTGGTACTCAAATTTCCACTACACCTGCAATTTTTGGAACAGCGATGCCTTCTGCAAGTTCATTGCCGACTTACCAAACATATTTTTCGGTTATCGATGAGTCAAATCAGTTGTACACCTGGTCTTTGGGAGTCACTTCAGGTGTGAATTATTGGTCGAGCGAATTTGGAAATTCAACAAATACTTCTTTTATTCAAGCGCCTTCAACAACAAATCAGGTAACCGATTTCTTCCCGCTTGACAAAGCTTATAATTATCCAAACCCGGTTTACGGAGGACAAACAAAGATTCGTTATTACGTAAGCGAGAACTCAAATGTTCAAATAAAAATATTTGATTTGGCCGGAGGTTTAGTTGCAGATTTGAGCGGACAAGCCGCCGGCGGATTTGATAATGAAACAACATGGGATGTAAGCAAGGTACAAAGCGGAATTTATTATGCCCATCTGCAGGTCGACGGTGTAAGCGGTAAATCCGCAAGCAAAATAATAAAGATTGCAGTCATCAAATAAATTTTTCTAATCTATATCACGAAGAACCAATGAAGAAAATTTTTCTCCTACTAATATTTTTCCCAATAATTATATCGGCACAGTTCGACGAGTATAATCCGGATTACAATTGGTTAACAATCAAAGGCAAGCATGTAGTTGTACACTATCATCCGGAAGCGGAAAGAACGGCAAGAACGGTATGTAAGATTGCCGATGAGGTTTGGGGTCCCATTACATCGCTTTACGGATACGAGCCGGAGACTGTCCATTTTGTTATTAAAGATATCGACGATTACTCAAACGGCGCAACGTATTTCTTCGACAACAAAATAGAGATTTGGGCGTCAGCTCTCGATTTCGATCTTCGTGGAGCTCACAACTGGCTGCGCAATGTTATTTCGCACGAATTTACACACATGGTACAAATTCAGTCTGCAATGAAAATCGGCAGGGGAATTCCCGCGGTGTATCTTCAATTCTTAAACTATGAAGACAAACGCCGGCCGGATATTTTATACGGCTTTCCTAATTTTATCGGTTCCTATCCAATCGCAAGCGTTAATGTACCGGCATGGTTTGCCGAGGGCACGGCGCAGTATATGCGTAAAGAATTCAACTACGATAATTGGGACACTCACCGCGACATGATTCTTAGAATGTACGCGCTGGAAAATAAAATGCTTACATGGAATCAGATGGGCATCTTCGATAAAACCAGTTTAGGCAACGAATCGGTATACAATTCCGGTTTTGCTTTAACGCGCTACATCTCCCAAAAATATGGCGAATACAAACTTGAACTGATTTCGAAAAAGCTGGGTAAGCTTACCAATTTTACAATTGATGCC
>JAKAHQ010000399.1 GCA_021814855.1 Bacteroidota bacterium
TTTCAAGGTCGCAGCCTATTAGCAACGGTGCGGAAAGCAAACACCACAAACTTATATGAGTGTATTGTTCATCTGGTGTAAGTCTTGTACGATGAAGGCTTGGACCCCAGCCGACCTGTCCTACAACCAACATATCCGGATCATTCCAATTTCCCGGTCGTGCATATTTTGCATTTGCAACTTGGTTAAATCCAATTGTACTTAAACTCTGCCAAGTATCGTTAATGTCGCCGGTAGTTCTCCACAAATTTCCGCCGACTTCATTTCCCCACTCCCAAACATCGCCCATTCCATACTGACATAGACTATAAACAATATCACGATCAACTTTATTCAATGCGTCGCGCATAACAAAATATGGTTTCTTTAATTCGGCAAGAGAATTGTCTTTAGCAATACTCGCGTATGAACACCAATCGTACTTCAAGTAATCAATTCCCCATGAAGCATAAGATTCCGCATCTTGAAGTTCATGCTGATAACTTGCAGTATAACCTCCGCACGTTAAAGGACCGGGTGAACTGTAAATCCCGAACTTCAAGCCAAGCGCATGTATACCGTCTCCAAGGGCTTTCATGTTAGGAAATTTTTCATTTGTTATTATCTTACCTTCACTATCACGTTTAGGTTTATCCGACCTTCCAACAATTTCCCATCCGTCGTCGATGTTAATATAGGTCCATCCGTGATTCATCAATCCTTTTTCTTTAAATGCTTTGGCAGAGGCCAATACTTTATTTTGATCGACACTTAATCCCCAGCAATTCCAACTGTTCCATCCCATCGGAGGAGTTAGTGCAATCTGATCTCCGATGACGATTTTTAATTCTCTTTTATCGGTACCGAATTTATTTTTGGCAATCAATGTTACATAGTAATCTGCTTTTACGGAAACGGCACCGGTAATTATCCCGGTCTTTTTATCAAGCGTCAATCCTTTGGGCAGATTCTCTGCTTCAAAAGTCATTGGACGTACGCCCGTAGCCGCGATTGTATATTGAAAAGGTTTGTCAGGTCTTTCCCCATAAACTTTAGCTCCGTTAATCTGCGGTTTAGAAGATGGTTTAGGAGTAAGAATATATGGCAAAACTTCTTTGAATTCGGTTGCTTCAGCGCTTTTGGTAAATTCAAATTTATAATATACTGTAACAGGCTGATTCTCATTCTTAAATGAATAAGAAAAATTTTTCGAAGCGCCCGGAGCTAGATCAACATTGCTGGATTTTGAAAAATAATTCTTCTTTGTAATTGTATTCTCTGCAATAATTGAGAACATTCCGTTAATACCAAATGCTGCAGCAGTATTTTTTATAAAAAAGGTTTTACTGATTTTAGAATTGCCGATTACCGGGTCTTCCGAAATCGCATTTGTTCCAAGATACTCAGACAAATGAATCATGCTGAAATAAAGATTGCCGGAGTAGATCCCGCCTCCTCCGCCATGGTCAAAAACGCGAATGGCAATTACATTCTCTTTATCCCACAAAATTCGGGGATCGTTTGCAGATAAAACATACCGTCTATCTTTATCCCAAGGAGCATCATCGCTGTTCTTGTACGCATCCGTAACTTCTGTATTGGCTGGAACAGTACGCCCATTTATTCCAAAAATTTTTCCGTTTATAAAGGACTGGTCGAAGTCATCAATTTTACCTAGAAATATTTTGAGGCTATCTTTTAAAAATGATTTTTCTTTAACTGATGACGGAATCATCACTTTAATTCTATACCAGGCAAAGCCGTCATAATTAGCATGACCTTGTTCTTCCCAAATTTTATCAACCTTTATTGATTCCCATTTAGAATCGTCGAAACTTGGATTTGCGAAATCAAGATTATCTCCCGGTGTAAATTTCCAGCCATCGTTAAGCATTATCTTATTCTCTTCCTGTGCATAAGAACGTGCCGTAAAAAAAATGGAAATTGATAAAGCTAAAAGGATTACAGTAATTGATCTTTTCATACTAGTACCTCATCATTATAATTTTTAATACATATACATGGATAAGTAAACTTGAAGCAAGATGAATTAATTCAGTCACAGAATTTATCATAATAATTTATTTTACTAATGAAGCAGGATAAATCAAATCTATCCGTGTAATAAAATAACAAAATCGCGGTAGTAAATAAAATTGCAGATAAATTAAAATTATATTGGAGAAGAAAAGAGTTTACTAGCGAAGCGTCCCCATTGATTTTTGCAATCGTACAAAAGCAACCTGGTAATCGTAAAGAGCCTGTATATATGTTGTTTGTGCGTTAAGTAAGGTAACACGGGCATCCGTAATTTCAATTGGACTTCCGACGCCTTCTTTATACCTTCCTTCGGCAAGTTTAAATGTTTCTTCGGCTTGCTGCACTAATGATTTTGCCGCGTCTATTTTAGCTGTAGCAATTTTAACACTTGTATACTGTTGTTGAACATCGAGGTTGATATTTTGCTTAACAACATCGTATTGGGCTTCAGTATTTGCCAGATTCGCATTAGCTTGATCAATACCGGCCTGCAGAGCAAATCCTTGAAAAAGAGGCAATGAAAAAGATAATCCAAAGTTCCATGAATTTAGAAATTGCTGGTTAAGCGCATAACCACGCCACGTATAACCCCCAGTAGCATTTATTGAAGGAAGATTGGCTGCCCATGCAGAAGTTACAAATGACTTGCTTGCCTCCAATCGTAATTTCATTCCGAGTAATTCAGGTCTATATTCTATGGAAGTGTTCAGGGCCTCGTTCATGCTTATAGTGTCTTTGCTGAGCTCTAAATTATCTTGCAATACAAAATTATCGCCAAGTTTTGTATTTAAAACATTTTCCAATTGGAGACGGCTAACAGTTAAATTATTCTCGGCAGTAAGTAAATTAACTTTGGCATTGGCTTCATCGGTTTTTGCTTTAAGAACATCAAACTGGGGTTTGGTGCCTATTTCATAAAATTTTTGGGCTTCATTTAAATGTTCCTCCGCCTGCCGAAGTGAT
>JAKAHQ010000400.1 GCA_021814855.1 Bacteroidota bacterium
TTAAAAATGCCAGCACCGAAAGCCAGGCGGTTGGAACGTGGAAGAAAATTATTCTTGCTTTATCTTCCAAGCCGGGTATGTTGGGAAATTCATACCATGCCGACGGATGTGGAACTATCGGAAATGTAATTCCGGCAATAATTACCAACGACATCAATATAAAAAGAATTGTTTTCCAGATCATAAAATAAATTTGATTGTAATTTAAATAAGATATTGCGCCTCGAAAATATGAAACGTATCGATGATTATCAACGAGTTAATTAGTGACCATATTCAAAGCTCACAACAAATTATTAAAGAAATTAATTCCGAAATCTTTTTTAAGTTTATAACCAAATTGTTCAAAAAGACGTCTAATTCTCAAAAAGAACGGTACATAATTTGGCAAAGTCTAATCCTATAAAACGAATGTTCGATCTTTACACCAGCGATTTAAGCTACCAGGAGATTGAAAGACTTATCAAACGCGAAGCCGGAGAAGTTTATGAGTTCTTCGCAAAAGAAATTCCGAAACCGGACCACAACAGAAACAGAATTACTCGAGGATTAATATTCGCAAGAAGTCTCTTCAATGCGTTTATAATGAAGCTGACCCCGGCAAGAAGATTTTTTTATTTGGTAGCGCTATTATTTTTTATTGTGGGTTACGCAAACAACAAACCGGGATATGTTATACTCTCTTTTGTAATCTTTAATCTTTTACTGGCTTTTGAATTAGCCGATAAACTCTCTGCCAGGGGCGAATTAGACGTGGCGAGAAAAATTCAATCGGATATTATTCCGAAACATTCATCAAAACTTTTCAACTACGAGGTAGTTTCATTTTATGAACCGGCGCGCGAAGTTGGCGGCGATTACTTTGACATTATCGAAGGAGATGAACGTTCCTACATTTTTATCGGAGATATTTCCGGCAAAGGAATGGCGGCGGCTTTATATATGGTACGGGTTCAATCCATACTTCATCTGCTTCTCGAAACAATGAAAGATATTAAGGATGTTGTGATTAATCTGAAAAAATATTTTTCAAAGAATTTACGGCGGGAATATTTTCTTACGCTCATCAGCGCTGTCGTTGAAAGCGACGGCACAATTGAATTATCAAGGGCCGGTCACCTGCCGGTCTTCTGGTTCAAATCCTCGACAAAAGAATTTGAAATTATTTGTCCCCAGGGTATAGGCATTGGATTTAACGACAGGGGTATTTTCGAAAAGACTCTTGAGATTGTAAAATTCCAGCCGTCGACACAGGACATTGTTTTCTTTTACACAGACGGGGTTTCCGAAACCATGAATGTTTTATTCCAGGAATACGGCGAAGAAAATATTAAGCGGGTAATAAAAAATTACGCAGAGAAATCCGCTACTGATATTAAGAATGCTTTGCTAAGGTCACTCGCCTCGTTCCGGGGAACAGCCGATCAACACGATGATGTTACATTTGTAATTCTTAAAGCCGATTAATCGGGCGGCTCGTAAATCTTAAATTCATCGTCGTAGGGGCGGATTTCATCATACAAGCGTTTAAGAGAGTTATATGCAGTTTCATTTCCGCGCTGGGCGCCTTTTCTATAATACATTACCGCTGTTGCTTTATTTTCTTTAACGCCCATACCTTTCTCATAACATAAACCGAGAGCGGTTTCGGCAAACACCGAACCTTCATCCGCAATTTGTTTGATGACTTTTATATCGGAGGCAATATTTGTAGAAGTCGAATCGACAATATGGCTTAAAGCAATTCTAACTTCAGCTTCTTTGCTTCCTAAATTTTTCGCCATAGTCCAATATTCCATGGCTTTATTCAAATCTTTCTTAACAAGTTTTCCGGATGAATATAAAAGGCCCATTTCTATCATAGAAGGAATATGTTTTTTATCAACGGCTTTTTTCAAAAAGTCGAGCGCTTGCTGGTTGGTAATTTCGTTGCTGAATCCCAAGGCAGAAATTGCCGCCCACGCATAAAGCGCGTCCGGATTATTTTCCGTTACTTTCTGTTTTAAAACTCCTTCAAATTCTTTTGACTGAATTAGAGTAAGAAGATATTCGCCCGCTTTGTAAGAGCCAAGCCGATATGCTCTTAGATAATCCACAGCGGCAAGAACCAGGTTTTTTTCCGTAATTACTCCTTCTTCATAACTTCTGGCAAAAATTAGCAGGGCTTCAGGACTACCGCTTTCAGCGGCAAATTTTAAAAGACTCATGCCGCTTGTATCTTTGGGCATAAGGTCGGAAGTAAGATCATCCAGACCTAAGTAGCGTTTTAACTCCTGCGGTTTTTTGTTCAGTAACTCACTTATCTCTTTACTGCTTCTTGTAGTCTTTTCCTTTTTATTATCGAAATCGTAGAAATCGACATCCCAATTCGGATTCATCAGGGGAGAAGTATCGTCTACACGGCTGACTATTTTTTCGCTTTCACTCTTGCTTAAGGAATCGGTTGGAGGAATGAAGCCGTTCTTAACCATTTGCTGCAAAGCTTCGGTTGCCGGTTTATAACCTGTTGCTGCAGATAATTTAAAGTAATGATACGCTTTATTAAGATCGCGGTTGAGTGTAAGATTATCAGTATAAAGTAATCCCACAGCATATTGAGCTTCGGGTAATCCGGCTTTAGCAGCGTTTTTAAAATTCTGATATGCATCGTATGGATTCCAAGGAACGCCGATGCCGTTATAAAGTAAAATTCCGTAATTAAAACGGGCAGCAGGAAGATTTTGATCCACAGCTTTTCGAATCCAATAAATTGCTTTTACCGTATCCGCAGGAAAGCCGCTCCCAATTAAATAACGAATTCCCAATTCATGCTGTGCAAACGGGTCGCCGCGGTTTGCCTCGGTTACAAGAAGGTAGCCGGAAAGCAACGAGTATGAAGGATATTTAGTTGCTACACGGGGAATTTGGGGCGGACGATTATCTTTAAATGCCTGACTCTTTATTCGTGTAGAATCTTGAGCGCTAATTGAAATGCAAAGG
>JAKAHQ010000401.1 GCA_021814855.1 Bacteroidota bacterium
ATTACCATTCCTACCACAAGCCAAAGTGCAAACCTTAAGTATGTTATCCAGGGTAATCCAAGAATTAAATACAAACATGAAATTATTCCAAGCACCGGAATAAACGGAACCCACGGAGTTTTAAATGAACGCGGTCTATCCGGTTCTCTTTTGCGGAGAATTATTATTCCTATACAAACGAGAATGAAAGCAAATAGGGTTCCTATGTTTGTTAAATCGACCATCTCATCAATAGTAGTAAACATTGCCGTAATGCCGACAGCCAAACCGGTTAAGATAGTTGTAACATGAGGAGTTTTATATTTAGGGTGAACCTTTGCAAAGCTTTGAGGAAGCAGACCATCGCGAGCCATCGAGAAGAAAATTCTCGGCTGACCAAGCTGGAAAACAAGCAGTACCGCTGTGTGAGCAACCACAGAGCCGAAGGCGATTAATCCTATTATTAAGTCGGCATACTTTTTAATATGGGCGTACTGCATTGCAAAAGTAAGCGGTTCCGATTGACTGGTAGCCAATGCCTTTACCATGGCATTATACGGTATGATTCCGGTGAACACACCGGCAACCAAAATGTAAATTATCGTACAGACAATTAATGAGCCTATTATCCCAATAGGCATATCGCGTTTTGGATTTCGGACCTCTTCGGCAACTGTTGAGACGGCATCAAATCCGATATAAGCAAAAAATACAACCGCAGCACCGGCTTGAATTCCCTTCCAGCCGTTCGGTGCAAATGGAACCCAGTTGGCAGGATGAACATGAAAGAATCCAACAACAATAAAAATACCGAGCACGATAAGCTTTATTATAACCATTATCGTTGTTGTCCTCGAGCTTTCTTTTATTCCGATTACGAGAACGAGAGTAATTAAAGCGACGATAGCGAATGCAGGGAAATTAAAAACAATCGGTACTCCTAAAAAGTGCGGGGCATTTTCAAGTAAACCGGGAATCTTTGCAGCAGTCCTATAATCTATTGACATCCAATCCGGAATGACTATTCCGAATCCCGATACAAGTGTTTTGAAATAATTAGACCAGCTAATTGCAACAGCAACATTGCCAACCGCATACTCAATAATCAGATCCCAGCCGATAATCCACGCAACCAATTCACCAAGCGTACCGTAAGAATACGTATAAGCACTTCCCGAAATAGGAACCATCGAAGCGAATTCGGCATAGCACAAAGCGGCGAATCCGCACGCAATACCGGTCAAGACAAACGACAGCATTAAACCCGGACCGGCTCCCGGTCTCATTGCATCGCCGGCAGCAGCCGTTCCGATAGTTGCAAAAATTCCGGCGCCGATAATTGCACCGATGCCGAGCATTACTACATCGAATGAACCGAGCACACGCTTTAATTGATGCTCGGGTTCCTCTCCTTCATGAACAAGAGCATCAAGACTTTTTGTTCTGAATAATTGTTTTAGCAATAGACCGTCCTTTCAATCAATTTATTCTGCTTTCACTTTGACAACAACTTTTATTACTTCGTATTGCTGATTATCAGCAAGTATTCCGGGCATGTGAACATCCTGCGGAAATAAAATTACGAAGGTGTTTTTTTCTGCGGTGATAAAATCTCCAGTACCATTGAGGAACTGGATATCTTTATCTTCTTTATATTTTTCTATGACTGACATGCCGTTTAGATTAGAATGTCCTATTCGTTCTTTCCCTTCGGCAACAAACTGAACATCAATATATTTTTTGTGAGACTCCCACTTACCGTTTTCAATAGGTTTTGTTAGATAGCGGCTGACTAAAGCGTATATATTATCTCCATCAATTTCATAGCGTCCGTCTTTTACATTTTCGAATTTATTTTTCTTCAGATATGAAAGTGCAACATGGAATCTTTCCCCAAGCCCGAAGTATAAATTTATGTTTTCTATTTTGTCAACAATCATGTTATTTTAACAGAAAATTTTTCATTTGAAAAGCCGGTTAAAAAAATAAGCGATTGTATAATAATATCAAAAGGAATTTACAAATCTTTACGTTTTAAGTTGGTGTATTTGTTATCGATCAAAACAGCAGGATTATTTTTTATTAAAATAGAACCCGGCTTTGAACCTAAAGCCGGGTTTCAAAATCTTCATTCTATGCGGAAGCGGCAGCAGGTGCTTCCTCTTTTGGTTTGTAAATTAATGCGGTAACAACTCCTAGTATAATCATTTCGATTAAACCATAAACGAACCACTGAAAAATCATCGAATAGGGTAAAGGATAGATTACAAACTGAGAGTAAGCTGAAACAAAAGAAAAGAATAAACCAATATAAATCCCAAATCTAATTCCCTCGCCAATTCCTTTCTTCTCATATCCTTTAACAAAAAAGAATACAAAAAAGAATGACCAGATAATGTCGGTTACATACATAACCCACATCTTAGAAAGCATATCATCACCGGTGCGGAAGACATCCTTAACGGCTTCTAATGACGGCATAAGAATAACACTGAAGATAAGGTAGTTGAGCAGCTCGAGCAGTACAAAAACAACTATGAAAGCAAGAAGGAACCTTTGTTTGTTCATGAGAACCTCCACTTGGTTGTTGAAAAATATTTATACCACTGAAAAGAGCGGAACGTACACTATTAACCTAAGTATTGGAAAATCAAGAAGCAATAAAAATTTGAATTTTAAGGAGTGCCGGTACAACCTTAAACCTATTTACGGCATCCTTAAAAATTAATCTCTATTTACAAGTATAACTCCGGCAGTAATAATAAGACCACTAATTATTGTTAAGATTGTTATCAATTCGTCGAGAAAAATCCATGCAGCAAACACAGTAACAAAGGGTTCTAAATAAAGGAAGGCTCCTGCCTTAGTCGCTTCGATTTCACTTAAAGATTTAGACCATAGAACAAACGAAGTTCCGGAAGCAAAAATACCGAGGAATAAAATTGCTGCCCATCCTTTGGCGGAGAGATGAGCGATTGAATAAATTGAATGATGATT
>JAKAHQ010000402.1 GCA_021814855.1 Bacteroidota bacterium
GAATACAGGTTTCAATTTCGCAACATTGATTTTGTTTCCAAGTGTTATAAATATTTTCCGGTCCAGCCAATTTGTATTTATAGATTTCATTCCGGGCAAATCAAAATTTATGAGCCCGAATTGACCGCTTTTAAGATTTTGACCCGGCAGCAATTTTCCCAATTCAATAACACGAAAATGTTTGCGTATAAATTCAGGTGTAAAAACTTTCATTAAATCTTCTTTGTCAAGCAATCCTTTCCATTCTTTCAAAGCTTCGGGGGAATTATCGGCATATAAAACTGTGGCTCCCGCATAGTCGCCGTTAAACGCACCGTATTCCTGTAAAGCCCTCGCAATTATTTTACATGCCGGAGTCAATTTGAGCGTATCTAAATCAAGATTGGGATCCAGTTGAATTCTTCCTCCCATAGGAATTCCAAACCGGTTATTCATTTCCATAAAGGTTGCCTGTGCTGTGCTTGCCGGAGGAATAAAAAATTCCGATAAACCTCTTTGATACGCAAAGACCAAGGCGTGCTCAATCTTCCCTGCTTTAATTTCTTCCGGTCGAATTAATCCCGCTATTAAGGGAAATCCGCCGGCTCTCGATCGATGAGCGTCGAGTTCGTTCTCTTGTTCATACCAGGGCTTTTCAACGCCGGTACTTTTCAAATCCGTAACCGCTCCCAGCCCGGTTGTCCAATTACCGTCTAGATTCTTTCTTGCGGCCCACATATCCCACTCAATCATTTTTGCAGTATCCACAATGCACATGTGGTTATCGCTGTTCTCTCCTACCGGCGGCGATGCAATAAAATTAGGAAGCACCGGAATTTGATTCGGCTCGGCAAATCCTCTTCCGTAAATGCCGGGACGGGAATTAATTACATTTACTTTGGGTGTCGAATCGGAATTAACATAATAAACCGGGATTGACCAATCATCAATATTGATATAAAACGGAGCAGCCGCCAAAGAATCGATTAACTGTTCGGAATGAGGATCTGTCTTTGCGTCAGGTGAAATTTTTTGATTCCACGGACTCTCATCGCTGAATGGTCTCCACACGTGTTGAGCTGTTGAAATTTCGGAAAGGGACAAAATAAAATAGAAAGCTATTATGAAATGTTTTGTACTCATACATTCACCTACAATAATTCACAACCGTGAAATTATATAATGCTCTTCGAAAAGAAAACATGATTTGTTACTTATGTTTTTTTCGTATACGTTTGTCAGCAATTTTTCTTGGGATAAAAAGAATAAATAATGGCAGCTAAGGATGCGTACGCATCGATAAAGATAAAAGATTACCGTCAGTTCACGCTCGCAAGATTCACTCTTACATTTGGTATTCAAATGCAATCGGTTATAGTCGGCTGGCAAATCTACGAGATTACGAGAGACGCTTTATCGCTTGGATTGATCGGTATTTCGGAAGCGATTCCTTTTTTAGCTATAACGCTCTTTGCCGGACATGTAGCCGATAAAGTCAATCGGAAAAAAATTATTTTAGTCTCCAACATAGTTTATTTTTTATGCGCTTCAGCTTTATTGATCATTTCAACACAGCTTCATCATGCCCTATTGCGTTACGGCGTAGAACCGATCTACTTAATTATTTTTCTCGCCGGCATTACAAGAGGATTTATGTCGCCGGCGCTAACGGCTTTCGGAGCGCAGCTTATTCCAAGGGAATTATACGGCAATGCTTCTACCTGGAATAGTTTGACCTGGCAGCTTGCAGAAATTACAGGACCGGCAATAGGCGGATTGGTTTACGGGTTTTTCGGCGTAGGTTATGCCTATGGTTTAGTTGTTTGCTTTACCGCCGTTGCCTGGTTCTTATTTTTATCTATTTCGAATAAACCGATGCCCGAACCGACAAATGAAGAAAATATTTGGAAGAGCTTATCATCAGGTTTGAAATTTGTTTTCCGGAACCAAATAATTCTAAGCGCAATAAGTCTGGATATGTTCGCAGTCTTTTTTGGAGGAGCCGTCGCGGTGCTGCCTATCTTTGCCGACCAGGTTCTGCATGTCGGCGCAAAAGGACTCGGCTTTTTAAGAGCGGCCCCTGCCGTAGGCGCAGTGATTATGTCGATATATCAAGCCAACAGACCCTCTTTTGAGAAAGCCGGCAGAAATCTTCTTGTCTGCGTCTTCGGATTCGGAATAAGCATGATTTTGTTTGCGCTTTCGCAAAACTTTTATTTAACGCTCCTCATATTGCTGGTGAGCGGAATGCTCGATAATGTAAGCGTTATAATCCGGCATACAATTGTTCAGCTTTACACTCCCGATGAAATGCGCGGACGGGTTTCTTCGATCAACGGAATCTTTATCGGCTCATCCAACGAATTAGGTTCGTTTGAATCCGGTGTTGCGGCCAAATTAATGGGACTCGTTCCGTCCGTAATATTCGGCGGAACAATGACTCTTGCCGTTGTTGGCGTGATAAGCAAGACCGCACCGAAATTACGCAGACTCAACTTATTTAATACTCAAATGGAATAAAGCCGTTTTTATTTTCATTTAATTCGCTGCAATGGTGAGCAGATCGATAATTTTATTTTTCCGGGTCAGACCCGGATTCCATGATGCAACTTTTCCCGCCGAATCAAGTATCACCAAAGTTGGAACTGTAATTACATTCAGACTCGATGCGTATTCCTGTTCTTGATAAGCATGAGAGTAACATTTTCCTTCTTTTTTCGCAAAATGTGCCTTGCACCTCCCACTCCCAGTGCTCGGCGCATTGGTGCAATTGGCTCGGCAACGTTCCCGACGCGGGAGGCGACCGGTGCGGCCACCTCGACGGCGGGGACTTCGGTAGGCGCGGGCTATACAGACCTGCAACCGATCATCCTGGACCAGTCGAACCCGGGGTCGAGCTCGCCCACGAATCCCACCATGCCGGGCGCCGGCGGCCAGGTCTGGCAGCACATCGCCAGTGAGGCGCAGCTGCACTCCCTCTACACCGCGGG
>JAKAHQ010000403.1 GCA_021814855.1 Bacteroidota bacterium
AACTTTCCTCTTCCTAAAGGAAATAGAATTGCAGTAGTTACCAATGCCGGCGGTCCGGCAATACTTTGTGTTGATTCGCTAGAAAAACAAAATCTTTTACTCGCCAACCTTTCTGATGAAACAAAAAAGAAATTGCGGGAGATTGTTCATCCGGAAGGAAGTGTTGAAAATCCGGTTGATCTTTTGCCCGGCGGAAATGCCGAAGCATATAAGCTTGTAAATGAAATTGTTTGTGCCGATGAAAATGTTGATGCGGTAATTTCAATTTTTGTTGAGCCGGTAATGGTTGAGCCTTTCGGAGTTGTCGAAAGTGTTTATTCTATAGAAAACGCGAAACCAATTTTGCAAGTAGTAATGCCTCTCCCGGAGTTTTGGCAAAAGTATAGAACAGAAAGCGCAAAGAAGAAACCTCTGTTCAGAAACCCTGAAGACCCGGCGGAAGTGCTTTCTAATATGCTTTTCCATAAAAAGAAAAAAGACAACCTCGAGAAAAACCGGCATGAATATCTGGATCAGTTGAAATACAAGCATGAGAATAAATTTAATTTCAAACCGGGATTTATTTCTCAGAATGAAATCAACAAACTATGCCGTGCTTATAAAATACCGGTTATCAAAGGTAAACTTGTCTCCCCGGAAAATCTGAAGGCGTTTGACGAGGATTTTTATCCCGTTGTTTTGAAGGGTATTAATTCAAGTGTAGTTCACAAAACTGAAATGAGCGCGGTTAAACTCAATATCAAAAACAAAAAAGAATTGCTTCAGAAAGCCAAAGAGATTACGGACGGTTTTTCGAAGTTCGGGTATTCCGTTGAAAAGTTTCTAATTCAAAAATTTGTAAGAACTCGGAATGAATTGATTATTGGCGGATTTCGTGATCCCTCCTTTGGACCAATTATTATGTTTGGAACCGGCGGAAAATATGTTGAAGTTCTCGGTGATACGGCAATCAGGTCCGCTTATCTTTCAGATGACGATATAGATTCGTTGATCGCTTCAACAACAATGGATAAAATACTGCGCGGTGTGAGAGGCGAAACCCCGGCGGAAATAAATTCGTTGCATAAAATTATTAAATCATGCGCCCGTATGATTATCGAAAACGAGAACATTTTGGAGTTCGATTTGAACCCGCTGATTGTGGGCGAAGATAATAAGTTTTACGCGGTGGATGTGCGTGTTAAAGCCGGACAAAGTATGCGTATTTAATTTTCCTTATTTTTGCACCAACATAATAAACTGTAAATGAAAATTGCATTTGTAGCTAGCGAAGTTTTTCCTTACGCTAAAACCGGCGGACTTGCAGACGTGGCAGGTTCTTTGCCGATTGAGTTAAGCAATCTCGGCAGCGAAGTAAAAGTTTTTATGCCAAAGTACAATATGTTTGGCGAGGTTGAACACGGGTTGCATTATCAATGGAACATCGGCGAAATTCCGGTTCGCGTTAACGGACAAGTTCATTCGGTTCATGTTCACACAGCAAAACTTCCACGCTCAAACGTAGAAGTGTATTTTGTTGATTGCCCTCATTTTTTTCCCCGTTTCCGCGTTTACACAAGCGATCATGATGAAGATGAGCGTTTCATTCTATTTATGAAAGGTGTTATCGAAATTCTTCAGCGCATCGGCTGGGCTCCGGATGTAATTCATTGCAACGATTGGCAAACCGGTTTACTTCCTCTTCTTCTCCGCGAAAATTACGGCTGGGATAAAATGTTTCACCGCACGGCAACTGTCTACTCTATACATAATATAGCTTATCAAGGCAGATTTTCTAAAGAAACTTTTAGCAAAGCGGAAATTAAACCAGAGCATTTTGTATATGGCGGGCTTGGCGAATACGAAGGGGGCATTAATTTTATGAAGACCGCCATTCTAACCAGCGACGTTATAAATACTGTAAGCCAAACTTACGCGCATGAATTGCTCACACCGGAATATGGCGAGGGGATGCAGAGTTTTCTTCACGCCCGCGCTCAAGATTTTTACGGCATAATAAATGGAATTGATTATCATGTTTGGAATCCGGAAAAAGATGTTTTGCTTCCCTACCAGTTTTCTTCTTCGGAACTCTCAGGCAAACTTCAGAATAAAAAATTTCTTCTCGAACAGCTTGGTTTTGAATATGATGAAAATGTTCCGTTGATTGGAATTATCTCGCGAATGGTTTCTCAAAAAGGATTTGATATAATTGGTTACGCACTGAATGAATTGATGCAGCTTAACGCGCAGTGGGTAATTCTTGGAAGCGGTGAGCACCGTTACGAAGAAATGTTTATGCAGATTAAAGAAAAATATCCGCACAAAGTTTATTTCTATCGCGGATTTAATAACGAGCTTTCTCATTTTATTGAAGCCGCCTCAGATATTTTTTTGATGCCTTCCCGCTTTGAGCCATGCGGTCTTAATCAAATTTATTCCCTTAAGTATGGAACCGTTCCTGTGGTGCGTAAAACCGGCGGACTTGCAGATACCGTTTTAGATTGGAATGAGCACCTGGCGCTAGGACAAGAAATTGGAACGGGCTACTCGTTTCACGATTACACCGCACGCGCACTAATTCTTTCTGTTGAGCGCGCTATTCATGATTTTAATTTGAAAGACGTCTGGCTTAAAATTCAGCAAAATGGAATGAACAAAGATTATTCGTGGCGCAGATCTGCGGAAAAATACATTGAGCTTTACAAACATGCGGTAATAAAGAGGCTTGGTTAGTTTATTGCTCATGAAAATTATACTTAAAACTTTTTCCCTTTGTGAACTGAACGAATACCCCGCTTGGACGTCTTAATCGGGTATCTGTTTTTGATTCCCACCAAAATTACACGGGAACGGCACGCAAAAATTATAATTAACTTTTAGGATTTATGAAGGCTTCTCAAATGTTTATTTTCTTTGGAATCGTTTTTACGATTTACGGACTTGTTAATTACTATATTATTCGTCGCGGCTTATCCGTTGTGCCGG
>JAKAHQ010000404.1 GCA_021814855.1 Bacteroidota bacterium
TAGCGTTGTAAAAGAATTGCGCACGTGGACAAACATCCCGATAATTATTCTCTCGGTTAGAAATGCGGAAGAAGATATTGTTAAAGCTCTCGATCTCGGGGCTGATGATTATCTAACCAAACCGTTTAATTCCTCGGAACTTCTCGCGAGAATCCGAGCGAACATTCGCCGCACACAGCAGCCGACAGAAGAAACCGTTTTTGCAAATGGAAATTTAAAAATAGATTTTGCCGCGAGGGGTGTTACGAAGAACGACGAAGAAATTAAACTGACCAACACTGAATACCTTTTGATGGCTTTGTTTTTTAAAAACATCGGTAAGGTGCTCACCCATCGTTTCATTCTTAAAGAAGTCTGGGGACCCGGTTCGACCGAGAACTCTCAATACTTACGCGTATTCATCGGTCAGCTGAGAAAAAAAATTGAGGACGATCCTTCCCGTCCCGAATATTTGGTAACAGAATCCGGTGTTGGCTACAGGATGATGCAGCAGAAATAAAATATTTCCGGCAGTGCTATTTGCCGTGCTTCAATTTATTATACTTACGTACAAAATCATCTTTCGTTAGATTTGAAATTCCACACCAGTAGCCGACCCAATCGCCGGCAATGGAAACCAATTTGCTCGAGCCTGTATAGTAAAGCACATAATTATTCCGCACCGCCGCGTTGTTTCTTATTTCCGAGTGCAGCTCATTTAACGAATGCGCATTAATTCCATTTTGTTTGTATGCATCGTTAAAGCTGTATTCATATTTCCATACAGGTTTATCGCCGGTAAGATCTAAAGCGTAAGTTTTGTAATCCAGAAGGGAAAATGATTTGGCCTCGTAGCTGAATATCTGAAACGACGGGTTGTTGCCGAAAACCGGAGAGACGGAAGGAATTATATGGGTGAAAGCGTAAGCGCTTCCGGACTTATCCTTATATAATCTAAAATCATCCGTGTGAATGTGCCCGGAGAAGTTTGCAGTAATAACATCCTTGTATTTCTCAATAAGTTCTAAAAACTTGCTGTTGTAATTTTCTTTTAAGAATTCTCTTGCCTCTCTGATCGGCTGCCCCCCGGCTTGATGTTTCAAAGTCGTGTAGACGTCAATACCCGGAGGCATATGGTTTATCAGCCAGACTTTCTCGTTTTTGATTTTTGCATCTTCAAGTTTTTTCGCAAGCCAAATCAATACTTTTTTACCGTAAGCGGATTGATCGGGCGGGCACTTTGCCGACAAAAAATTGGTATTCAATGAAATGATTTCAACTTTATTTTCAAATGCACCGACCGGAATATTGTAACAGCCGGATACCGGGTATTCGGAAATAAATTTTTGCCGGGATTCTTTATTGTTGATAAAATTATTTGAAAACACCGTCGCTGTCTGTTTGAAAAACTTTCCTTTCCAAACGGAATTATAATCGCCGGTAAATGAATCATTATTCCCAAGAGCAAAATAAACCGGAGTGTTAGGAAAGTTACCTGCAATTTTGGAGACTATAAATTCAACCGTCTTAAGAATAAATGCTTCCGATGACGACTTGGCTGTGTCTTTTGTTATAGAACGATATTCCTCCGGAAAATTATGCGCGAGAAAGTCGCCGGTATAAATTATAAAGTCGGGATCCTTATCCGTCGAGTCCAGACCGGCAAGCATTGAATTGAAAAGCGAATAATCCGAATCCTCGCCGTATTTGCCGGGTGCGGTTTTATCGAGTTCTTTAAAAATTCCATTCCATCTTTCAAACGGAGATTTAACAAGAGTATCTACTAAAGCCGGATTATGAAACGGGTTGAAGTGAAGATCCGAAAAACAGATAAATGTTCCGGTTGAATTCTGGGCAAATACGCTTTGAAAAAAAATGTACGGGAGAATAAACAATATCCGGCGTAAAGCAGCGGGTAATCTATTTTTCATTTTATACTCATTTTTTAGAAAACCTAATATAGCCCTCTGCGCAATAGATAGAAAATTTTTCCGCAGCATAATTTATGACCCGTCAATCATCCTTCATGAACAATACACCGCTTACTGCTTATTCCTTAACCCTTATACTCTATTCCCTTTCTCAATCACTCTCAGCATTGTAGGAAGCACAATGAGCAAAAGCGGCAACGCGATGATTAATCCGCCTATAATTGCAATTGCAAGCGGCTGATGCATCTGCGCCCCGGTTCCGATTCCCAGAGCAAGCGGAAACAACGCGGTTATTGCACCCAACGCCGTCATTAATTTTGGGCGAAGTCTTGTGGAGATTGAATACACTATCGCGTCGTCTCGCGAGGCGGTTTCCCGCGCTTTGTTGTATTGCAGGTAAGTAAAAATTGAATTTTCACCGATGATTCCTACTATCATTATTATACCGGTATAACTTCCGACGTTAAGAGGCGTTCCGGTAATCATCAAAGCGAGCAAGCTTCCAGTAATTCCTATAACCGCCAATATCATAATAAGCAGCGCTACTTTTATTTTTTTAAAGAGGAACAGAATTACAACGAACACAAGAAAACTTGCAACGATTAAAATTGCGAGCAATTCGGCAAAGGCGCTCTGCTGTTCTTTGTAAGCGCCGCCGTATTCAACGGTATAACCGTTTGGAAGGGCAAGATTAGCCTGAATATCACTTTGAATTTCCTTCAGCGTACTTCCGAGATCGCGGTTGTTCAACCGTGCAGTTACGGCAACCATCATCTTTAAATTTTCCCTGTCAACTTCCGCTACGCCGCCGGTAAGTTTTATATCCGCAAACTCGCTTATCGGTTTTAATTTTCCATCGGGTAAAATTATCTGGCTGTTCTTTAAATCGTTAAGCGATAAATTTTTCTTATCCGTTTCAATTGTGCGTATCGCGGTAAGCCGGTTTTGCTCAATAATATTTCCCGCAATGTTTCCTTCAATTTTATTTTGAACCTCATATTGAAAATCGGTTGGAGAAATATTGTACTGCGCAAGTTTAGCTATCTTCGGATCGAC
>JAKAHQ010000405.1 GCA_021814855.1 Bacteroidota bacterium
AACATATTTAACAAATAATCTCTTTTTAATTTACCTATACCGTGTTCGGCTGAAATTGTTCCATCCAATTTTATTGCTTCGCTGCATATAACAGCGTAAAGTTCTTTGGTTTTTTTATATTCTTCTTCATTTTTCGGAAGCATATTTAAATGCGGGTGGCAGTCGCCGTAATGTCCGTATACAACAAAATCCAAATAGTTTTCCGACACAACATTTTTAAGCCATGAATGAAATCCTCTGAACTTATTTACCGGCACGGCAATATCGGTACCTACTTTCTTTAAACCGCGCCTGCTCATAACGTCGTTAACTTTTAGAGAAATAGCATGACGGAATTCGTGGAAGTGTTCCTGTTCCTTTTTATTTGTTGCCAGCCAAACGGAATCTTCGCTGCAATTATATTTTTGAAGAAGTTCGATCCATCTCATCATTGCCTCATCTTCATCGCCGCTAAAATCTTCTTCAAACCAAACAGCAGCCAATGCGTTTTCGGGAATGTTTGGAAAATCCGGCTGTAGAAATCGTAAAGAATGATCATCAAAGAATTCCAAGCCGAGAGCTTTCAAATCTCCGCCGGTACCGCCGCGTGAAAGTTCACGCGCTTCGTCTATAAAATCCATAGCGTCGTTTTCGGTAGGGAAGAAAGCTACTGCCGATAAAACATTTTTCGGCAAATCGATTAATTTTAATTTCAGCTCGGTTATAATTCCAAGTGTTCCTTCCGAACCGATGAATAAATCGATCAAATCCATATTTTCTTTACAGAAGTAGCCGGCGGCATTTTTAGTCCCGGGCATTTTATAATCGGGAACCTTGAATTCAATGATATTACCGGAATCGGTTGTAATCTTTCCGATGTATCCGTTAGCAAAATGTTTGCCCCGTTCAATCGTTAAAAACTCGCCGTTGGCAAGAACAATTTTCAATCCTATAACATAATCGCGGGTAGGGCCGTATTTAAATGAACGCGCTCCGGAAGCATTTGTCGCTACAGTAGCGCCGATAAAACAATTTCTCTCTGTAGGATCCGGCGGGTAGAACAATCCTTTCTCTTCAACAATGTTTTGCAGTTCCTGAAGAATGACAGCGGGCTGAACGCGAACAAATTTCTCGTCCTTATTTATTTCCAGTACTTTGCCTAACTTCTCCAGCGAAATTATAACACCGCCTTCCGGTACTCGTCCGCCGTTTAATCCGGTTCCGTTTCCCGAAACTGTAATTCGGATTTTTTCGGAATTAAACTTTTTAACAAGCTCTAAAATTTCTTCTTCGTATTCGGGCACAAAAACAGAATCGGCAAAACCGGCGTAATTAGATGCGTCTGTTAAGTAAGTTTGAAATTGCTCGGGATCATTCTTAATAATCATTCGGTCTTATTCCGTCGGCTTGTTATGGTTCTGCATAATTTTTTTCCATGTTTCAATGTCGAGCTGCTCGGATTCCTCAATCAGCATTATCGGGATGTCGTCTTCAATCCGGTATCTTCTGCGTGTTTCTTTATCGGTGGAAACAAGGAAATTCCCGTCAAGTACAAGGTCTGCTTTCGATTCGGGACAGCATAAAATATCTAATAGATCTTTGGAAATCATTGCGTACCCTCACACAACTATTGATGTTAATTGGTAAATTTCGGGCACAAATGTAAACATTTTTGAACTAAGTTTTCGGGCATAATTATGATCACTAAAATAGAGCTGGCAGATGTTCCTGTTTTGGAAACTGATAGATTGCTGCTAAAAAAACTAAGCCTTAACGACGCCGAAGATATTTATGAATATGCTCATGAGGACGAAGTAACAAAGTACGTAATCTGGAACCGCCACAAATCAGTAGGTGATTCTGTCGAATTTATAAATTATGCCGCCGAAGAATTTAGAAACGGGACCTCGATTGTTTGGGGATTAGAAGTTAAAAATGAACGTAAGGTAATAGGCACAATTGATCTTCGTAATTTTAACAACGAACACAAATGCGGCGAAATTGGCTACTGCATTTCTAAAAAATATTGGAATCAAGGATTTACAACCGAAGCATTAAAAGCAGTTATTAATTTCGGATTTGAGCGTTTGTACCTTAACCGCCTCGAAGCACATTGCGAGCTTGAGAATATAGCTTCATGGCGTGTAATGGAAAAAGCAGGAATGATTTACGAAGGTATCCTTCGGGAGAAAGTATTAATAAAAAGTAAATTCAGATCAATGAAGATGTATTCTATTCTAAAAAGTGATTACTATAAATGATAAGAGTTAAGATTTGCTGCATCGCAAGTGTGGAAGAAGCAAAAACGGCAATTAAACTTGGCGCGTCTGCTCTTGGGTTGGTTTCCGAAATGCCTAGCGGTCCCGGCGTTATTATCGAACGCTTAATAACAGAAATTGCCGACTCTGTTCCCCCCGGCATTTCAACTTTTCTTTTAACAAGTAAACAAAGTGTTGAAGAAATTATTAACCAGCAGAAGCACTGCCGTACAAACACAATTCAAATTTGCGATAGACTTACACACGGCACTCATTCGGAATTGAAGAAAGCTCTTCCCGGAATTAAAATAGTCCAGGTGGTTCATGTAACCGGCGAAGAATCGATAGATGAAGCTGTTGAAATTTCTAAAAATGTCGACGCGATTCTTCTGGATTCCGGCAACCAAAAATTAAAAGTAAAAGAACTCGGCGGTACTGGAAGAGTGCATGATTGGAATATAAGTTCCGAGATTTGCAGACAAATTAGTGTACCTATGTTTTTAGCGGGAGGTTTGAATCCCGAAAATGTTGGCGAAGCAATTTCTAAAGTAAATCCTTACGGTGTGGATATTTGTTCGGGGGTTAGAACAAACGGAAACCTTAATGAAAGCAAATTGAAAACATTTTTTGAAAATATCAGGAACACGCAAATATAAATTGACGGATCAGTCGAACCTTTCCTATAAAAAAATAATTAAGCTTTGGATACCCGTATCGGCTACGTGGTTG
>JAKAHQ010000406.1 GCA_021814855.1 Bacteroidota bacterium
ATTGTTCAGCACAACAGAGAAAGTTACAAACTCAATTCGACCCTTCTTTAAATTTATTACGACCGGTGTACCGGTCGCTGTTGGACCGATGGCGGTTATAAATGCGGCTTCGGCAAGAATAAGATCGAACGGCTTAATGAGGAAGTAAGCAATTACGGCAACAATTATTGTAGCCAATAAAATTTCAAAATGAATCTGGGTTATTATGCTTCGGTCGAAAGAGATATCGAGAAATGAAAAGAATAGCATTATCATTAAAAGGTAGCGTATCAAAAAAGTGTAGCTGTAGCCGTAAGGAAATAAAGCTCCTAATATGAGAGCCGCCAGAAGAGCGAATGTTTTCATCGGAAAAATTATTATTTGATGAAAACATAAGCATGTAATTTTAAACCTTCAAACGCGGTTGAATGAAGTTTGAAGGAGCTTTATGGAGTTAATGCCGCTGTTGAATAAACAGCGGCATTTTTGCAATACCTATTTGGAAGAAGATTTTATAATACAAATCCGAATTCAATCGAAAATGCGGCTCCGCTCAGATTCTTCTTCATTCCAATTACTTCGCTGTAGTCGCTCAAGAAATGGTATGAAAATTTTGGACCTATCTTAAACCAGGAAGCAATAAAAAGATCGATTCCCGCAGCCGCCTCTCCGCCGAATACGGATTCGCTGATTGTTTCGGTACTGTAAATTGTTTTGACTCTTGTAGCGAATCCTATATACTGACCTAAAGACATGCTTGCGTAAAATCTGCCCGCGTTGCCAAGCGCCAATCTTTCGGGATAGTATCGAATACCGAACAGAAGCGGTACAATAGCGCTGGTTTCAACGCCGTTGAATTTTGTAGATGCTTCAGCGCCGAATACACCGGCGCCAAAAGTTAAAGCCCATTCGTTATCGAACCAATACCCGTAATTTAATCCGCCGACAAAACCCGTTTTAGTATCCACGGTGCCGGCGGAAACAACAGCAGATGTGGTTGAATTTGTTTTAAATCCGCCGTCAAAAAAGATAGAGTGTCTTCCCGCTAAATTAATTCGTTCGCTTTGCGCAAAAGATGCTGATTGAATGATGAAAAGTACACCGAGCAGTAAAATTAATGACCGTTTCATACACGCTCCTATAATTATGGTTATCTATATATTTGCTTTAAATCGAATCGCTTAAGTCAATTATAAAATCGAATTGGGCGGATGTATATTTGTAAACGGCAAATGACCGGTCAAAAGATGGAAAAGTTTTTGTTTAAAATCAAAATACTAAAACATGCACGTCTGTAGATAATCTATCTTTGATTAACTGAAAACGCGAAGTAAATTTCCGTTTAGAGTGGTATTGTATTTTTTTAACGGGCTTCCTGCCGGTCCGTTGATTACTGAACCCGAGGTTGAAAAGTTAGAGCCATGCGCCGGGCAGTGAAATTCCTTACCGGGGGAATCATAATAAACTGTATTTCCTTGGTGGGTGCAAATTGATGAGACAGCTGCAAACTCCGTTTGACTTATCCGCGCAATGATTAATGAATTGCTGTAAATATATCCGCCTACATTATTAAGTGCGCTGTTAGCCGGCTGCGTTAGATCGAGTGTTATATCTACATTGGAAGGAGCCGAAGGAACGTTTGGCGAGGTAGGGCTGCCGCAGCTTGCAAGATAACCCGCAGCGCAAATTGCTACAGTTCCTTTACCGAGAGTGAATAAAAATTCTTTTCTATCCATACGCCGTCTCCTCTTGTTGGTTTATAATTCAAACAAAAATTGATAGCTTTAGTTCCGGCGAACAGTGATAGGATAGGCGAAAAATTTATGCATTTAAGAAGATATAGACGACCGGATTACTTTTGCCGGATTTTTACTCGTGAACAATTTTCATGAAGCATGCTTTGCAATCGAAAACCAATTTGTACTTTTTATTATTATTGATTAAGAATAACGGCTCTTCAAGAAGTTCATCCGAATTCTTCGGGCAGTAACCGAATTCGTCTTTGATGCAGTATTTACACGTCATCAGAGTCTTGCCCGCATAATTTGTTTGAAGCTCAAAGCCGTCTTCAATTTCTCCGGCGCCAATGTTTCGGTAAAACTGTTTGGAAAGTTTGTTAACAATGTTCGACCTATAGTCAAGATCGGAATCAATGCGTTTGTTTTCTAAGCCGTGTTTTTCCCTTTTCTCTTTTTTGTGAGCATGTGTTCTTTCTCTTTCGAGCAAATCCAAAACCGTGCGTCTATATTCATTTATTGTTTTAACAGGGAAAAAAAGAGGAGTAGCGAATTTTACATTTACATCCTCTACTTCAAAAATTGTGTCGCCGGATTTTGAAAACTGAGTTTTAAAAACTTCTATTGCTCGCCTGCTGTTTTCGGCAATTTGTTTTACCGTATTAACGAGGTACGAAATTTTAATACTGTCTTCATCGTTCGCCTCGATTCGCAACCCTGACGCGGTTTCATGGACTGTAATCCCTGCTTTAATCTTCCTGGCGCATTCCTGTTTTAGTTCATTGTTGAAGGCATGATCAAAATTCCGGTAAATTTTTTTACCTGCTGCAATACCTTTCAAATCATTTGTGTAAACCGTGTTTTGCTTTACGTTGCCAACATTCATCCCGATGAGCTCGCCTGTTTCATCAAAGAAACAGAGACCGTCGCCGTTGACAATTGTTTCCATAGTATCTATGGTAAAGCTTTTTGAGTCGGCACGCGAAACCTCGCCTAAAAACTTTCCTCTCGACTTAGGCGTATCGGTTGATGAAAGATTTTCATCTTTACCGTCAACAAAGTATGATGTATATCCGCGGTTAAAAGTCTTATCAGGATCAGGCTCGAACGGAATGATTGAGTAGCCAGAAGATGATCTGCTTAGCGTTGAATCATTTTCAATTATTGAATCCAGCTTTTGCCGGTAATAAGCAGTTACGTTTTTAACATATCCAACGTCTTTCAGCCGTCCCTCTATTTTAAATGATTT
>JAKAHQ010000407.1 GCA_021814855.1 Bacteroidota bacterium
GCCAAAGTTGTGGAAGCTGAATCCGAAATTCCGAGGGCCATGGCTGAAGCGTTTAAATCCGGCAATCTTGGCGTGATGGATTATTACCATCTTAAAAATGTTCAGTCGGATACGGAAATGAGAAATGCAATCGCAAAACCCGAAGAGAAAAAAGAGAAGTAAGAATGGATAATCTTTTTCAGTTATTAATTTTTCTTTTTATCATTTATTCGATCTTTAATGTAATCTTCGGGAAAAAGAAAACGCAAGGAACGGGCGCAAATGTTCCGGGTAAACCTGAAGGAGAAGGTTCCACAAAATCTTCCCGTTCTTCCCCCCCTACAGATTTATTGGAAGAGATGCTCGGATATAAAACCCGCGAGACAAATAACGAATATCAGGAACCGAAACCAAATACCGGTTCAACTTGGATACCTCCTGTTATCGAAACGGGGATAACAGATGTAAAGATTTCGGAAGACAGCGTTCCTACTCCAATGGACAGTAACCAAACAAGTTCGGCTTCACCGGATCAAATCAAGTACAGCTTAGCATCCGGCAACGCACGCACACAAGAATTAAAGTACAAAATAAAAAATCCTTCTACGTTAAGAGAGTTCTATTTAATTTCCGAAATCCTAAATAAACCAAAAGCGCTGCGCAGGTAATGGCAAAAAAATACGTCCTCACAAGAACTTCCGACATTGCGGTTAAGAAACCTGAGCTAGACGAATCGCGTTTCAGAATTAATTACCGTGAACAATTGAACGCGGCGCAGTTCGAAGCTGTGAGCGCGGTTGAAGGCGCGTATTTGGTTATAGCCGGCGCCGGAAGCGGAAAAACAAGAACGCTCGTTTTCCGGGTTGCAAGACTTACAGAACTTGGATACGATCCGTCTTCTATCCTTCTTCTTACATTCACACGCAAGGCAGCAAAGGAAATGATGGACCGTGCGGCGATGCTGCTCGATAATCGGTGCACAAAAATCAACGGCGGCACATTTCATTCCTTTGCTAATATTGTTCTGCGCAAATATGCTAAAGCGGTTAATCTCGATAACGGATTTACAATTCTAGATCAAGGCGATAGCGAGGACGTAATTAATCTTATCCGCTCGCAAATGAATCTTGCGCAGCATAAAAAAAGATTTCCAAACAAGGCAACAATTTTCAAAGTACTGAGCTTAAGTGCCAATACAGGTAGAACGGTCGAAGAAATCCTTGAAGAAGATTACCCGCACTTTGCAGAGTACACAGAAAAATTTTTAGACATTCGCAAGATATACGCCGCATACAAGCAGAAAAATTCCCTGCTGGATTACGATGATATGCTTATCTACCTGCTGAAGTTTCTAAAAGATTTCAGTCCTGCCTCTAAATCGTTTTTATCAACAATAAATTTTGTGATGGTTGACGAATACCAGGATACTAATCGTCTTCAAGCAGAATTGATAAAAGGTCTAACCCAGCTTCGCCGCAACATAATGGTTGTTGGCGACGACTCGCAGTCGATCTATTCTTTCAGAGGTGCCAATTTTAAAAATATAATGGATTTCCCCAAAGATTTTCCCGAAGCAAAAATTGTTACGCTGGAAGAAAATTACCGCAGCACTCAGGAGGTATTAAATTTCTCCAATTACATTATTGAACGTGCGGTTGAGAAATATCCCAAGCATCTCTTCACAAGAAAAACCGGCGGCGAATTACCCGGAATAATTTCCGCAGCAAACGAAAATATGCAGTCGCGTTTTATCGTGGAGAGAATTTTGGAGCTCAGAGAAGAAGGTGTTCCTTTGGGCGATATCGCAGTTCTCTTTCGATCTTCATTCCATTCATTCGATCTTGAAATCGAACTTAATAAAGCAAACGTTCCTTACATGAAATTCGGCGGGATGAAATTTATTGAAACGGCCCATGTAAAAGATTTGCTCGCCTTTCTTAGAATCGCTGCCAATCCCAACGACTTTGTAAGCTGGTACAGGATATTACTGTTGCATGAAGGAATAGGTCCAAAGAAAGCGCAGGCAATTATGGATGAAATTGCCGCAAACCAACTGACGATTAAAGGACAACCGGAAGCTGTAGTAAATAAAAAATATAGCGACAAGATTTATAATCTGTTTACGTTCCTTCACGAAATTCATACAAAGAATCAACTACCGGCAGATAAAGCCGAACTAGCTTACAAATATTATGAGCCCCTGTTCGTTGAAAAGTACGACGACTATAACAAGCGGAAAAAAGATCTGGATATTTTTATTAACATTGCCGAGAACTACCGGAGTCTCGAAAGTTTTCTAACCGATATGGCTTTGGAACCCCCGCGGGACAGCGTAATCGATGTAGATTCTCCCGACAAAGAACGCGAGTACTTAACTTTATCGACAATTCATTCTGCCAAAGGATTGGAGTGGCATTCGGTTTTTATTCTTCATGCCATCGAAGGTTTCTTCCCTTCATCGCAGTCATTTGAAAAATTGGAAACGCTTGAAGAAGAAAGACGATTGATGTATGTGGCTTCCACGCGCGCCAAGCAAAATTTATATGTTTGTTACCCCATGCACATCTTCGACAGGAACAACGGAATTACTTTTTCAAAACCGTCTCGCTTCATCGAAGGAGTGGAAGAAGATATGGCCGAGCAATGGCTGTTGGAAGAACCTTAACGCATTTACCTGCACGCCTGGTTAATTTGATTTAAGATTTCAATCAACTATCTTTGACAAAAGAAAAAAGAAAACAAAATGTTCGACGCAAAAGAATTAGCGAGAAAAGCTGTTGAAGCCAAAGACAAAGCGATGGCCACTTATTCCAATTTTCGCGTAGGTGCAGCCCTTATAACCGACGAAGGGAAAGTATACCAGGGAGCCAACGTGGAAATTTCATCTTACAGCTTAACAATGTGCGCAGAACGAAACGCAGTTTTTCATGCCGTGCTTGAAGGCGAGAGAAATATTAAAGCGATTGCAATTGCCAGC
>JAKAHQ010000408.1 GCA_021814855.1 Bacteroidota bacterium
TTATAGTCACGTTTGCCGAATCGGTTATTGAGTATTTAATTTTTGTTATGCCTTGACCCGGCGAAAATGGATTAGGAAACGCGTAAGTCTCGGTTGTCGATTCCAATTTTTGCGAAGCCAAAAATACTTTCCAGCTGCCGGTCCAAAAGTCGTTTTCCTTTTCATTTAATTTTGCCAATCCGTTCAACGATCCGATCCAGATATCCGTAGTGCCGTCGTTCAATTTATTTGTCTTTACGCATCGGAACGATCTTGTATTTAGCCCTACTCCGGAAACATCATCTTTAATGTTAGGAGCGTTAATCCATGTAGAACCGTTATTGCTGCTTCGATATAAACCATCGCTGGCCGCAACAAAAATATCCGCGCCCGTATAGTTACCAATATTCCCGAAATATTTGAATCCAAAATCTAATGCATTTTCTCCGGTTAGATAATTATCCCAACTCGCCCCGCCGTCGTGTGTTGTGCTTACACCGTAAAATTCTGTCTGCCCTTCGGCCTTCCATGTGGCCGCCCAGATGGAATTATCATAATCGTTTTTGCGAAGCGACAAAATAAAATTACCCGAGATGGGTTTAGATTGATTTGTGTGATTAAATTTTGCCCAGCTAACTCCGCCGTCCGTACTTTTATTTATCCCCCCGGCTGTACCGACATAGATAGTAGAATCGTTCACCGGTAAAACTGAAAATACCCTGTGATTTAGGTACGATTCCTTTCCAAACGCCCCGGCAACAGGCTGTAATGAGAAATGAAGAGTATCTGATGGTTTAATTGAGTCCAGATAATCCGGTGGAAGAACAATACGCTGCCAGGTTTTCCCCATATCGCTGGATTTCCGAAGTCCTCCGGCGAATGAAGCAATCCAAATAGTGTTTCCGGTAAAGCCGATATCATAAATAAAATTTTGTTCCGGAACGGTCACCGGCAAAGCGCGCAAAGTATTGATTCCGTAAACAATGCTGGAATCGCCGGGCTGATCTACGGGTTGGTTGATCGTGGTCCAGGTTTGGCCTTGATCGGTCGAATAGCGCAAGCCGGTTCCCAAAGGAACATTACTTCCAAGTTCTTCCTGGTAATGCCAGGTAGCCGCCCATATTGTTCCGTTATTATAACCAATAGCGGATACGCTTTCAGTCCCGAAATCTTTCGAATTATAATAGTTCGTCCAGCTGGCACCGTTATCGGTCGACTTGCTCAAACCATTCGAAGTTGCAAGCCATATAACGTTATCTTGTACCAGGATTTTTTCGATTGTATTGCTTGCCGGTGCCGAGTCTTCAATCTTTGCCATTCGTTTTTGATTAAGTTCATAGTCAAATGGCTTGGGCTGAGCAAACAAATGAGCTGAGAATATTACGAATAAAATTAAAATTGTTTTTTTCATCAGTTAACCGTAATAGTTTGAGTAATAACGTTACTTAACAAACCGCTTCTATCTTTTGCCTGGAATACAAATTTCCATGAACCGGTTTGGGTTGTACTGCTGAATGAATTTTTAAAAGAATATATTCCGTCTCCGGCAACTTGATCTCCTAGATTTGGATCGCCATCATCAACCATAAGAAAATAGCCGTACGAATTTCCGGGATCGACAAGGGTACCGTCCGGTCTATATAATCTAAAATAAACCTGGCTTATATCCGCCGCACCGTTTGGATCGGTTGCTTGAACGGAAAATACAAAACTATCGCCGCGATTAACGGCTGCGGGTAAAACAAGATTTGATATTACCGGCGGTAAATTATTCTGTCCGTTATCGTAACTGAAAGTCGCGGCTCCGATCTTTGTAACATTATCCGGCGCCCGGTTAACATTATCCTCCGCGAAATACTCAATCTGATACTTGCCGTTAGGATTTGTTCGGCTCATAAAAAATTTACCGGTGTAAGTTCCGTCGTTACGCGCAACATCGCCGTCGCCGGAAGTATTTCCGTCGTCGTACATGTTCACTTTATCGATGACAGAAATAGTTCTGTCAACCGAACTGACTTGGCACCATACTGCCGAAAGCGAGGCCGTATTGGTAATGTGAACCGAAGTGACCACGGAGGAATCCGACTTTGTATAAATTTCCGAAGTAGGCGCCGAAAGATTAGTCACCTTGTAATCTACGGATTGAAAATCGACGACACCGCCGGGAATTTTATCGCAACCCGTGAAAAATAAAGTCATGAGCAACAGCATTCCGATAAGTGTTAAAAAGATTTGGCTTTTCATAAAAAATCGATTTATTGAGTGATTAGAAATTGACAGGGATTGCGAACGGTATGTAAAAAAAGGGAAAACCATATAGAAATTGCTATCCTGAAATTAGATTAACAAAAAAACAATAGTAGCAAAATCTCTATAATCTTTTCCGTTTGTTGGTTGCAAATTAAAAAATGTTGACTAAAATAATCAAGCACTTTTTTTCTTCACCATTAAAAAGAGATAACAAATGGCGTGGGTGAAAATGAAATTATAAAAATGATTATTGCAATGTATCCAATAATTTTTCTCCCGGCGCTTAATTCTTCAAACTGATGAACCGGCGGATGCTTTACCTTGATAAAAAAGTAAAGTATGAATGCCCAGAACAGCCAGCCGCTCCATCCGAATTTTATATTCAAATTGAAAAAGGAATTTAAGACTCCCAAGACGCCAAGTGCCATAAGTAAAATCATTGAAATGCTCGCTACTGCTTCGTGTTTTTTTTCATTGAACATGCTGTAAATAACATGTCCGCCGTCCAATTGTCCTACCGGAATAAGATTCATCGCGGTTACGAATAATCCAAACCAGCCGACGCACAAGTATGGGTAATGATAAATCTCGGTCATCGGCGGAACAAAATCATTTGGGCCCGTAAAAATGTGTCTGAGCAAGGCAAATATCAAAGTATCGCCGAAACGCAGTTCAATTCCTTCCTTTCCATAAGTTGGAAGAAAATAATCGGGATGAATTTTCAAT
>JAKAHQ010000409.1 GCA_021814855.1 Bacteroidota bacterium
TTCCGAAAGTTGCAGCCATTCCGCCCGCTGCGCCGGCTGCGAGTAAAATTTTTCTTTCATCGGCTGTGGTTTTAAAAATTTGGCCTATCAAAGAGCCAAGCGCACCGCCGGTTGCTATAATTGGACCCTCGGCGCCAAAAGGTCCGCCGGTTCCAATTGAAATGGCGGCACTCAGTGGTTTCAAAAAAGTTAATCGCGGCGGTATCCTGCTTTTGTTTGTCAGCACCTGTTCCATAGCTTCAGGAATTCCGTGACCGCGAATTCCTTTCGATCCGTATCTTGCCATTAATCCTACAATCAGTGCGCCGAATATGGGAACGGCGATTACCCAGAAACCAAGCATGTTGTGTTTAGGCGATGAGAATTCGAAAGAGAAGTTTCCGTAAAAAGAAAGATTGGTTATCAAACCTATTAGACTGGTCAATATTTTGGAAATAAATCCCGCCGAGATGCCGAGCAAAATCGACAAAGCGGAAATGTATAACGCTCTATTGTTGAAAAGTGAACCGCTGCCGTGCATGTGAACCAAATTTAAGGACGGCCCGAGCGAAGGCGATATTGACAAAGTTGATTTATCCTGCGGCATAATCTAAATTTTGTTGTTATGAAAAATTGAAATTTTATCTTAGACCTTTCCAGCAGTTAGCTAAGAAATTGGAAATGAGCGCCGGCTGTCGGACAATTTTGAATATCGATGTGGCTTGGGCAATGCATGAAATGCTTTCAATAAGTTTTGAACGGCGGGCATACAATCTTTTTCTCTGAATGGCCAGGTTGGATATTACCGCCGCTGCTGCAAACATAATAAAATAATTGACTGATGGAAAGAAAAAGTTATTCTATAAATCTTTCTATCTGTTGCGGCTTCTTGGGATCAGGTTTCGACTCCTTGAATTTTGTGAGCTCAACACTCTTAACCACAAAATATGAAACTGAAATTAATACCGCGAGCAAAATAAGTAAAACAATAAACCGGATTACTTTGTACGATCGGCTGATTTGAGGCGCGGCGGTTTCCGGTTCGGAATAAGTTGACGCAGTATTTGTTCCCTCATCAATCGCGTGCAGCATATCCCTGCAGCTCTGGTATCGATCATAAGGATTTTTTGCGAGCGATTTTAGAATTGCATAATCGAGCCATAAAGGAACACCGTAAATAACGTTGGCAAAATTATTTGGCTGGCGTTTTAAGTGTCCTTCCATAACCTCAAACTTACTTGTCGAGAAGAATGGAGGAAAACCGGTCAGCATTTCATATGCCGTACAACCGATAGAGTAGATATCGCTGAACCGGCTTGTACCTTTGTTTTGTATTTGCTCGGGACTCATGTAAAAAATTGTTCCCATATTATAGTGAGGCGTTTCAAATCCCCCGGAGTCGAACAAGGATTTTGAAATGCCGAAGTCCATTATTTTCGCCGTTCCTTCGTTATTAACAATTATGTTGGAAGGTTTAATGTCCCGGTGAATAAATCCTTTGCTGTGCGCGTATTCTATACCAAACAGAATCTGTCGTAACAATTTTATTGTTTCGTTAACGCTCAGTCTTCCTTTTTGAGCGATCAATTGATGCAAATTTATTCCTTCTACGTACTCCATTACAATGCCAAGGAAGGAAAAATGTTCAAGCAGCCCGTGAACCATTACTATATTCGGATGGACAAGCTTTGCCTGATGTTTTGCTTCCTTTCTTAGTTGATGCAGCATTCGTGCGGATTGGTTCGGTCTTGTATGCAGCATTTTAACGGCTACGTTTCGTTCAAGTTTTGTATCGTAAGCTTTGTAAACAATGCCCATTCCCCCTTCGCCAAGGATTCCCGTAATTTTGAATCCGTGAATATTTTTACCGACTAAGTCCGACAAGCTGATCCTTATCTTATCAAGCTTAAAAGAATTTTTATGTTCTTCAGGTCTTCGGCCTGATCTTTGCCTTTTGGCGTTTCCAAAATCTTGGGTACCTTTTCCAATTTTTTATCGTTCATAATGTTGGAGAAACCTTCGAGACCGATGAATCCTTTGCCGATATGCTCATGGCGATCGACCTTACTGCCTAAATCCTTTTTGCTGTCGTTCATGTGAATGCATTGCAGCTTATCAAGACCGATCACATCGTCGAATTCTTTAATTACTTTTTTATATTTTTTAGGATCGCGGAGATTATAACCCGCTGCAAAGATATGGCACGTGTCGATGCAGACGCTCATCCGTTCCTGTTCTTCTGCCAATTCAATAATTTTTTGTAACTGCTCAAACCGGTATCCAAGCGCGGTACCCTGCCCGGCAGTTGCCTCAAGCATGCTCTTGGTTTTGAATCCTTTTGTCTCCCGATGCGCAAAGTTTAACGATTCGGCAATTAGTTTTATCCCGTCTTCCTCGCCTTGACCACCGTGAGAGCCCGGATGAAAATTTAATTGCGGAATGCCGAGCTGCTCGCATCTTTCCAATTCTTTAATAAAGGCGGCCCGCGATTTTTTTAGTCCTTCCGGATCCTTTGCACAAAGATTTATTAAATAGGAATCGTGCGATACTACAAATTTAATTTTTGAATCGCTAAGTTTGCTGCGGAAGTCGGAGATTTCCTTCTCCGATAGGTCTCTTGAGAAGTACTGGTTGTTATTCTTTGTAAATATTTGGATTGCAGTGAAGCCGAGCTTTTCGGCAGTTGCTATTGCAGAGGCAGGGCCTCCCGAGACAAATGTATGTGCGCCGAGAAGATGATTCATCCTACGCCAACTTTCTATAATTCAAATTTTTTTTGAATTATTCCTTCTCATGGAACGAAGGAAAGAGTTAATGTTGTTAGTAAAATAAATAAATAATTTTAAATTGTAACCGAGCCCACATGAAAATATTTATTACCGGCGGAAGCGGCGCCTTAGGCCAGTACCTTAATATTGAATTAAGCAAAAATCACAAAATTCTCACCCACTACTATTCGAACAAAGGCAAT
>JAKAHQ010000009.1 GCA_021814855.1 Bacteroidota bacterium
TGTTTCAATTCTTCAAGCGATTCTAAAATATTTTGTCTAAGCGGCTTCATTCTTTCCCCTTTCACCTTTCACGTTTGACGTTTCACGCTCTCCGTAATGGAATCCGTTTTCATCTTCATAACCTTCCGGCGCATCCGTGAAAACAGCGATCATAAAAACCACAAAAAGTAAAATGTAAACGCCTATCGCAATCCACATAAAACCTCCTATGCCGCTAATTTTCCAAGTCGTTTTTTTGCTAAGTGAGAAATTCTTTCAACATCGTAAATTGTTACGCCCCACATTTCCGCAATTTCTTTTTGTCTGTAACCGCGCACCTTCAAATCAAGATATTCCTTCATGCGCGGGGTTAGCTGTTTCTTTCTATCCAGATATAAAATTTTATCGCCCATGTTTCACCTATAATAAAGTTTGACCCACGCACTTGGACGTGAGCGAAATAAATTTTTCTACTCTTGTAATTATTAAATCCGAGTAAGATTTTAGAAGTGAAAATTCCCGTTGGTCAATTTTGTTTTCCGTCCGGCGGCTTTCAATCAAAACATTTTCCAGATCGTTCAGTTTGCTTCGCAGTTCGCCAATGGCGCCTTCAAGCGAGTTGAATGAGAAATCCATCCTTTCATCCGGCTCCAAATAATCTAAAAGCTGATTCATCTTCGCTGTGTCAATATTTTTCGAATCACCCAATAGATAATTTAGCGTCCGTTCATTCCAGCATTCAACCGGATGAATCCGCGCCAACTCCGCCGCCAGTTCAGCCCGCTTGCCGTTGTACCCCTTTTCTGCAATGAACTTAATTAGTTCTTCGCGTATTTCTTCCCGGCCGGTCAGAGATCGAATAATCATCTTCTGCATAGCACTATACCTCGTTGTTGCTGAAATCAATTTTTGTATTTCGGCTAACATTTGTTTTGTCTCGGAAAGGATATTTTTCTCTTGAGATTTGGAGATCATATATGTTTACGCAAAAGTTATTAATCGGGTTTAGAGTTGATCGGTATTTAATTGTTCCGCTGTTCATTAATCAATTTTCCTACGCGGCTTGATTCGAATTGTTAAAAAACTCAACCAAAAATTTAATTGTGTCTGGCATCGATGGAATTCTGTTAAGAATTTTTATTTTTTGAATCTCATAATGAATGTCTTTAGTAACTTCCACCATTGTCATTTTGGGTTGCATTTGGGATTCGGATTTATTAATTTCTAAAGTTTTTTGTTCGTCCATATTGATTTAACTTTTTTTGTTATTTTGACTGTTGGAAATATAAAAAGAAGTCTTTGACTTTGTCAAGTTATATTTTACATAATAATAATAATATTTACTATGTCAAAAGATGTGCCAAAAAGAAAGGAAATAATTAAGATTCTGCTGGTAAAGATCAATAAAAATCTTTCCGAACTTGCAGAATTAATGGAAATTTCAAAACAAAAACTAAATTATCACTTCCAAAAAGAAGATATAGACCTTGATTTGTTTGATAAAATAATAAGGAAATTAAAAGAGAAAGGATTCACTATAGACAACATAGACAACTCAATTTCACAAATTATCAAAGGGGATTCGGGGATGAACTACAATGCCGCACATTCCAAAACCGGTTCGATAATAGAGAATAATCACTATTATGATCGAGAAGCAGTTTTAGAACTCATTAATACTATCAAATTTCTTCGAGAACAAAACTCAAGACTGCAGACTGAACTAGATTTACTTCGCAAAAAAAAATGATTAATATGTTTTCAGTCTTGATATTTATAAGTAATTTTATTAATTATTTATTCATTTAAATTCTTAAAAGCGGGGTTCAAATGAAAAAGTTATTTGCAGCAATATTCCTTCCACTTCTCTTTTTGTTAGGATGTCAAAGTTATGAAATGCAGAAGCAAGTAATTCTTTATGGTTATGACTTTACCAAATATTCTAAAAATAATTTTCTATTCACTCCGGAAAAATATTCCGGCAAATATGAAAGCGTCGGATTAATGTATGTTCTGATGTGGCCGGAAGTTAAGAAACTGGAAAAAATAAAAAAGAGCGACAATACTTCGTTTGATAGAGTCACCGATTATTACTCGGTGATAAAAATGTCACCAATGGAAGGATTAGATTCGCTCTACGATAAAGCGATAAAGATGGGCGCCGATTGCATAATGAATTTGGAAATTACTTCTAAGCAAGGAGCCAACGGTCCGGTAGTTTTTGATTATTATGAACTGTCTGGATTCGCAATCAAGCGGCTGGATGTAAAATGAAACTTACAAACAGCACGGTCAAAAATAAAAGTGCTCCATTATTCTACGATAAGGTTGGTAAGCATATCTTAACGTGGCTAGACAATAATAAAAAGATTCACGAAAAACCCGGCTCGCAAAAAGAACTGTCCGCAATCTTGCGCCAGCAATTCAATTACAAAGTAACATCGTCTCAAATCTCGCGCTACATTTCCGGCGAGAACGAAATGCCCGCGCGCATCGTTAACGCCCTTGTGGATCATCTAGGATTCAAATCTCAAATCTTCTCGGATTATTACGTCAGCGCACGCGATAAGGTCCAGCTGGACCATCTAACCAAAGAGGATCTCTATAAACTCATTGCGGAACAAACCATGATCATTAAAGAGTGGAAAGATATCGGGACGTTCTACGGGGAACGGCTAACGAAATTTATTGACGACAATCATCAGTTAGTGTTGGGTATGAAGAAAATGGTCGAAGACTATAACAAACAACAAGATACAATTCGTGAGTTAAGACGCAAAATCAAGGAACTTGAAACTGCCGCAAATTAGCAAATGATAAAGAAATCCGCAATTTTGCAAAAAACGGACTAACCCTTTACAGATCAGTCCGTTATGCTTTCCCAAAATCCCCTTAATTAAGCAGTAATATACATTATGCGCTGAATCTATAAATATTTGTCCTTAACGCATTATGATATAAGTTGTTTAATATTCCTACTTTACGCATTTCATTTAATTGCGCTTCTAATTCCATTTATGCAATTATGTAGCAAATTATTAAAATTGCAAAAACAAAATCTGTTACTACTTCCACGTAGTAAGCCCAACTTTTCCACCCGCCTTCGGGTTTGTGTGTGAACCAGTCCTCTAACAAGTGAAGATTGTACATTGGTATCAGCCACTTCCACCAAGTATGTCTGTGGAACTTGTTGTAAATAGTCCAATCATCTTTCTTGTCAAGTAGATGCACCAAATCCGGCAATCCACCCAGTAACGTTGCCGCCGCTAATAATCTGTAGTCGCTTGTAACGGTTGAGCAGATTAAATAACTCTGAACCATGTGATTAGGACAAGTCATTAGAAACTCACCCATGCCGCCCCATTGTAGAAGACTGGCGTAACTACAGTCCCGCCACCGGTAAGTGCGCCTAAAAATGTTGGAGCCAAAGCATCTGTTACATAAGCAAAGTCCCCTTGTGTTCCAGTTGGTAAAGTTGCTACGGTGTAATTTTTTAGGTTGCCTGGCGCGCCAAAATTGATTTTGTCGGTTGAGGTTATAGCCCCCGAACTAATAGTGCCATTCACTTGTAATTTGTTAACACCATCATCTGTTTGCGTACCAAGAAGAAGATTGCCTCCGTTAGTCAGTCTTGCCCGCTCCACAAATGACACCACGTTGCCGGCTATACCAGATGTCCCCGTGCTGAATCTATAATCTCCTCCACTCATGGCGAGCAATAAAGCAAAGCCATTGGCACGATAATAAAAATTCCCCGCCGTATAATAGGAGTTCATGTATAAATCTCCACCTATTTCAGCCTCCCCCGCACTGCGTAGCCGCCCACTAAAAAAAGTATTCCCCACACTATCAATCGTCGCCACATTTAATGGACTACCGGCATCATTTTGTAAAACCCAACTATTTGACGAAGTAAGTTGCGTGAATTGAGTACCCGTGCCACCGAGGATTAACGATGGAATATACACCGCCCCATTCAAAAGAGTCTCTGTTACACTACTGTTCCCCAACACAACTTGATTGCTTTTTGTGTTTTTCGCCCGCCATCCCAGAGCTATAGCATTTGTTAATTGTGCCGTTGTTGCAGGACCAGTCTCTGTTCCGATCCAAGTATTATAACTGCCACTTACATTGGCGTTCGCAGAATTTTCCGTCTCTCCAGCATATTTGCCAAAGCCAACATTGCCGCTACCAGTCGTAGTCGAAGTTAGCGCAGCGAAGCCCATAGCGGTATTATAATCCAGCGTCGTAGTTGATAATGCCATATACCCCGACGCCGTATTCCCCGCTCCAGTATGGTTGCCATAAAGACACTCTGCACCCATCGCGGTATTGTAAAAACCCGTTGTTAAATCTCTTAGTGCTTCCCTACCCATCGCGGTGTTATAAGTGCCTATTGTTGTTCCATGTAAAGTTTCTAATCCCACCCCAGTATTCCCTTCACCCGTAGTCATAGAGAGCATCGTGTTGGTGCCAACACCAACATTTTGTCTTCCGGTAGTGATGGAACTCAGCACTCCTCTGCCTAAACCAAGATTGAAAAGCACAGCATCATTCGCATTTTGATATTCACCCCGAAGTTCAAAAAATTTCAACCCACCGGAATCCTCATAGGCAATTATGGAATTAGACGATCCAATAACTTGCTTTAACGTCACATTATCTATTGAGCCATTAAAATCAACGGTTGGAGCTATAGCAAACGCAACGATTCCAGATGTTCCAGCAACCATTGACCTTTGGTAAATCTGGTTAACCGCCATCGTCGTTCCACCGCTACCAACGTCAAGAGTAACCCCCCCAAGAGATATTGAAATACTCCCAGCAGTTCTTCCCGAAATAGTAATCTCTACCTGATATGTTTGCCCACTTATTACGGTAACGTTTTGGGACAAGGCAACAGTTGAACCCGCAGTATGCAACGCTGTCTGAGCACTCCAAGACCAGTTGGTGATGCCAGTCCATCCGGCTAAGTCTGTTGTGAATGTTCCATTTATAATTAGTTCACCTCCTAATGGCGCGGCTGATTGCGTTCCCCTTGCCGCCAAAGCATTTGTCCCTATCGTAGCTCCACCAAGAGCCAAACTTGTGCCCGCCGCAACTCCCAACGTTGGCGTAATCAAAACCGGACTTGTAGAAAAAACCAAATTACCCGTTCCCGTTGTCCCCGTTGCGCCGTTAAGGTAATTAAATTGCTGTGGCGTTGTGGTTACGCTTACGGCACCCAAAGTAAAGGGGGTTGGAATAGTAACAGTACCCGTAAATATTGGGTTGGTAAACATTGTTGCTTTGCTTTCATTGGTAACATTTCCCAAACCAACATCGGTAGCAGTAACAGAAATATTACCAGTTAAAGCATGTCCGTTTACCGTCCTTGTTAAGGGCACATACAACCCAGCCATTTCAGCTTTGAACAAAACAGAATCCACAAGCGCCATCGTGCCAAGCCCTAAAGATGTTCTTCCGGTAGCCGCAACCAATCCAGTTGCATCACCATCCCACTTTAAGCGGTCGGTGTAAGCTGTGTTCCAGTTGGTTGAATCGTTCGCTACCGAAATGCTTCTGTTGTAAGCCGTTGACCAGTGAGAACGCAATAATGTCGTTGCCAACGTCGTATCAAGTTTAGCGCCTAAAAACGTAGTGATTTGTGCTTGAGTATATTTATCATTCCAAACCAAAGCCATTGAATCGCGGGGAATGAAATAAGTCAGAGCTAAAGAAAACACTCCGCTTGAATAATTTATTCCGGTAATCGTTTCGGAAATTGAAGCCCTCGCCCGCGCATCAGTATAGTAAAGATTTGTTCCCTCCGCCAAATTAGTGGTCGTCTTCAATCCGAATCTGTTATCAAAGAACGAACTAAATGAAAGAGTGTCGAGCTTCAGATTAAGCGCGGTTTGTGTAGCCGTGGAAATCGGTTTATTTAGATCACTCGTATTATCAGCATTGCCTAATCCGACTTGTGCTTTTGTAATCGCATGAGGGTTCGAAACATTTCTTATGTGCGCGTTAACCGTCGAACTATCGGACTTTAGATTTAACGCGGTTTGTGTAGCCGTTGATACTGGTTTGTTCGCATCCGAAGTATTATCAACATTATTAATTAACAGTTTTGTCCTCGCTAAAGAAACGTTAATATTTGATAAACTTGTATCCGCTTTTGCGCCATTAAAAATATCTATCTGAGTTTTTGAATAGAGCGCCTCACTTATAAAATCGTTGCCGGATCGTTTAACGAATTCACCATTAGTAATCTTAGAAGTATCCACCGGCACATAGCGGGTTCCATCCGCCACAAGCTGAGAACCGTTAAGCGGACCGCCGATGTCATACCGGATCGCAATCTCACCGGAAATTATTGTTACATAGTTAGCGGTGCTGCCCACCTTTTGCGCCGATACGTCGTAATAATATTTCGCGCTAAGAAAATCTTGCGTGTCAGTACTGAGCAGCTTCACGGTAATTGTCGTATTCCCGCCCGCATAGTCGGCGGTGAGTTCCGTCGAACCGCCACCCGCAAGAACATTACGTTTGCGTATAAGCCGGACGCCCGTCGGAATCTTATCGGACTTAACTACAAAATCCAATTTTTGATTCGCGTAATTGCCCGCAAGCGTGATAACCAAATTGGTACTGTCACCGCGCATTATCACCGCGTTCGGACGCGCGAATGTTAAACTCGCAACATTCTGCGCTTGCACAAAACCAATCGCCAACAACCAATAACCAATAACCAATAACTTTTTCATTATTTCACCTCAATAATAAAACCTCGCTACTTTGTAACTTGAACCAAAAGTTATCTTACATCTTCCCAACTATTCATTTTGAAAAGTTCGAAGTTTAATTCTTCTATTATTTTGCCCTTCTTAATAATCGCCGAATCAACTTCTGCTCTAGTCTTATATGACCGCGACCAATTATCCGGTCCCCAATCATCAACATATCGGAATCGATATTCTTGCGTGAGTTTATTCCGCTGGATTTCAAAATGTGGTTCTATGTATTGCGCCGTCGAGCAACCAATGATCAATATCAAACAACAAATAACCAATAACTTTCTCATTTCATTCTCCATTAACTTTGCTACTTTGCAACTCGGTAACTCAGCTACTTCTTTTCTTCCGCCTTCTTAAATATTTTTACATCCGCTAAATTTTTTTTCTGATCGCCCAGCAATCTAATCGCGGTATCAAGCCGCAAACACGTCGCGTCTTTACTAGCCGCTTCTTGTATTGTGCTCTCGCTTGTTATGCCTACCAATCCGAGCACATATTTTATTTCACCAATCCGTTGGTCCAGCGACTTCCTATAATTCGCAATATCACCGTCAATTGTGCCGGTGTAATTAAATGCCTCGTAACCTTTCAGTTCTTCAGATTTGACATTTGACGTTTGCCCGGCATCCGTTTGACGGGTTTGACTTTTCACGTTTCCCGAAGCATCTTGCCCCTCAACCGCCGACCAGCAACCAACAACCAACAACAAACAACTAACCGCCAATAACCTTTTCATTTGTGACTCCTCGTTAATAAAGTTTTAGAATGTCTATTATGTAGAATTCAATTCGTTGTGCATTTGAGCAATAATTAATTCTAATTACATACCTCTTGTTCGAGGAATAAATTTGAATAGGCAAACCCGAATCGGCAGATGTTCTGATTATTTCCGATGCGGTTGCCAAAACAATATTTTTTTCTTCATCCCAGCCCAGATAAGTAATAACCAAATCGGAACCATCGAAATTGCCGATGACGCATGATTCGTATTTCTCAAGTTTGAAAGAAGTTTTATTTAGTTTATAATCCTCGCCGTTCTCGGTGGAATTTTTAGAACAACCAAAAGCAAAAATGAAAAGCATCATTATCAAAAAATATTTTTTCACAAATGTTCTCCTTTAATTATGACTATAGGACCACCATTGCGAGCCGGTCCAAAATCCAATTGAACCAGCCGTGCCGATATAGAAGTCGCCCAGTTGAAGATTCGTGGTTGGCGGAGTGTCTGTAATTCCATAAAATTTCGGAACATTATAACCATCGATTGCAATGCCACGGGAAGTCGGGTTACAAAACATTTCGAGACGTCTATTAGTATAATATCCTTCTTGATACCAGCGCAATCCACCATTGCCGTAGTAACTTCTTATATAAGAACCCCCAAGCATACCGCGTTCATAAAGTCCATTTGTATTTAATATTGAGCCAACAAATGAAGAGGTGCTATCCAGCGTACTAGTTGAACTGAACGAAGAAGAAAGTATATTCCCTTCCACCGTTAAGCCGGAGAGTTTTGCCACCATATCATTCCCCGTTCCGCCGTAACCGATGTTCATTAAAAATTTTGAATTCACATTGTCCCAAATTGCAAAGCCATATCTCGCGGCGCCGCCGTCATTGTAACTGCCCGCTTGAACATTTAATTTGAGCGCGGAATTATCATACGACTGAATAAGCAACCCGGTTGTGTAACTAGAAAAATTCGAGTTGAGATAAGTCGTTACCGATTTTGTGCCGCTTGTATTAGTTTTATAAATACTCGTTGAATTAATATCCCACCCGGCAATAGCCGCGCTTGTAGAAGTTAATTTACCATTCGCGTCCACCGAGAATGCCCCGCTTCCTAAACTAAATGTTCCGGCCGTTACGGCGCCGAGAGCCGTTATCGCCTTTGCATTTAGGTAAGATGTTGTAACAGTATTGCCGATAATTGTCGTTACTTCCCCGCTAGTCGTTTTTGTTGATGGATCGTAACCGCTTGCAAATGTAGTTGTGCCGCTGATTGAAATTCGATCCGCGGAAATATCCAATCCCTCGGTCGAGGCATTTATTTTTGCAATCACGTCCGTGTTTTGGACCGGCGTAAAATTAAGTTGATTCAACGTAACCGTTCCGGTGTAGATGCCGCTTGATGTGATATATGTAGTCCACGTTCCCAAATCCGATTGCGTCGGTTTATTCACTCCCGACCAAGTAATATTTCCGGAACTCATCCGGATATTACCCTTCAGATAAACATTCTGTCCGTAAAGTCCATAACCGCTAAGCGCGCCGAAATCAGTATCGGTTACACCGGAAAGATTTCCAATTCTTAATTTTGTTTTTGACGCCGCAGACCACGCAGACCAACTGTTTACATCTGTAATCATATCCATAAAAGGAGAATTGGAATCATCTGAAGTGAGATAAATTGAATTCTGTCGCGAAGCCGTAGTTGTGTTACCAATCCTTACAACTTCATCGCCCGCTTGAAAGGTGCCGTAAGTATAACTCACAACAGCACTCGCGCCGGTAACGCTTGAAACAGTAGCTTGCACGCTTCTTAAAACTGTTGCGCCGTCCGGCTTGAATCGCTGTACAATAAGCAGATCGCCCGCCGCAAACGGGCATAGATTAGAATTACTCTCGTCATCGAATGTTATCGTTGTTCCGTTTACTGTTTTTACTTTTGCAGATGCCGATACAAATATTGCGCCGTTCGTTGCGCGTATTTGTCTAACCAATAATTCATAGATTGACATCGTGCCGCGCACGGTAAGGTTGTCAATCTCCATCGAAGACTTTGAAGAGAGTCCGACGCCGTAATCAAGTCTATAACCCGAACCGGCCCACCCGCTTGTAAAATTATTATAGATTGAATAATTACCCGCTTGCGCAAGATTGCCGTTTAATGTTTGCCCCGCCGTTGTAAAATTTGTCGCCGTCGTTGCAATGTCTTGTATCGTGTTCAACCGGTTCAAAGTCAATTTCAAATTTGTCGAGTTAAAATCAATCACAAGAGAATCACCGTTGCGCCGCATCGGATAAGTGGTTAAAATATACGGCTGCATTTTTCGGAATTTCAGAATTCCATTGCCCAGCGAATCATAAAGCACACCGCCCGCAATCCGTCCGGTTGATGGATAGTCGTACCATAACCCGTTTACTTGCGAAGAATCATCTTGAAAAATCGTTCGCTTGGTCCACGTGTTAACTTCCGTCCAGCTTTGCACTTTTGCGAGGTAGCCGATTTTGGTAGAATCAAATCCCGTCTGAGATGTTATCCGACGCTTCACCCAATTCGTATCGGGATAAGCTCTCGCGCCTCGCGAATAATGCTTAACATGTAACAGCGAATCCGCCCCGGCAAAGAGATCAATCCAATGGTCATTACCGATTCTAAACGTATCCGCGGACGTGCCTCTATAATCCATATATGCTTGCGCTGAGCTAGTCGAAGCGCAGACAACCAGCAACCAACCACTAATCACTAATAACCAAACGCTCTTTCTCATGCCGCTTCTCTTTTCATTTTTCTGATTATGATTTGTCCCGCGCCTTGCGTGGTCGTGTTATCTCCTTCAACATGCAAATACAAAGAATCCGCCGCGGTATATTTTTTCACCTTCGTTATCATTTGCGGTTTTACCGGCTGAATAAGTTTGCCCATAATCTTATCGAGAGTTAGAAGCGTTTCGGAACCGTCGTGAATTGTGAAGACCGTTATTTTTCCGGCAAGAAAAACTTGATCGAGATTAATATAAAATCCTTCGAGCCAGTCGTTTTCATTCATGTCCGCAATTTTGGGATCTGCAATACCGATAGACGCATAACTAAAAGATGCTTCCGCGCTAAAACTCGTCATCGGAATAACGGTTAACGGAGTTGTGATAGATGTTCCGCCACCGCCATCCCCGCCGGTTACTGTTACCGCGCTAACTTTTATTGCTTCCAGCGTCGTAGTTCCATCGTCAAAATTTTCTTCTATGCTTACCACGGAAAAATTAAAGCCGCCGTATGCAAACCCTTGCAAAAAGTTTTGTTGTAATCCTCTAATCCTAAAAACATATACTTGCGTTTTATAAAGCAGCCCTTTTAGATGATAATGATATTCGGCAAGTGAAGTCGGCAGCGGAAAAAATCCCGTTGGACATTGATACGGAAATGCGTTTCCAACGATACCGATGAAGGGATTTTTGACGGCATAAATAGAATAATAATCCGAGCCGCTGATCAACGCTTTAAGGTTGGAAACAAATTCTTCCGAAGTCCATCCGCCGCCAAGATTGATGGGGCATGATGCAACACTAATTATTTCTTTTTCAAGTCCGTTATCGCCTTGGTTTTTATCAAACGAATAATAAGGCGATTGCCCTTGCGGTCTGAACTGCTGCTCAACATATCTGTTGCGCTGTCCGGCATCTTGCTCATAATACGAGCTTGTGATTCTCGCATAATCAATTTTCGAATATTTATATTTCTTTTTTGGATGCCCGTAAACCAGCGGTCCCAAAGTTTGCAAATTATTTGTGTCCACATAATAGATTTGCTTAAAAAATGCCGCGTCTTGAGATTGCGCTCCGGCAACGCAGCCGAACTCGAATGCAATTGTTTTTAGCAGATCGCCAATAGTTTTTATATCCGAATGTTTATCTTCTGCGAAAACAGAGCCAAGCCAATTATTATCAGCTATCAAATCGTTAAACGTGAGCGCGCTGCTTTCTGTAACGCCAAATTTTCCATAGAAGAGCCAGTTCTGAATAAACGTTACCGCGATGGATGCGTTTATCAACTGGAACATTTTTTCAATTAAACTTTTTACCGTTACCCAATTCCATTTTATAGTACCTTGTATTAAAGTAGATTTATAAAAGGTTAATGCAAGCGGATTATTCGGATATGTGTCGGGAAGATCATAATTAAATTTTGTTGCGTCATAAGTCTTTTGGAAGATTGCGGTTTCGTTGAGAACGTTTGTGTTCGGCAGCGCGGTAAAGACATGCAGTTTTTTTACGGGATCATATTCCAAATTTTCAACAATATTCTTACCACTGAATTTTGTTTCGTAACTTCCGCCGGGGTGTTTTAGTTCAACCTTAACAAAAAAATCTTTATAAACTTTATCAACGTCGGCGCCTTCATAAAGCAGATTGTTAAACTCATCGTCCCGGTCTTGCACTTCAAATTGGTATTCGTTCGGAGCCAAGAAAAATTCATCAAAATTAAATTCCATTTTTGTGGAACCGTATTTCGTAATGTATAAACCCTTGCTGGAAGCCAGATAAGCAACGTTGCTTCCAACATCGTCAATCGTAAACGTGCATGTAACTAAAATCCTATCGCCGTTTTTTATCAACGTGCCGATAGAAGTTGTATCCCCGAATATGTAACTCTTTGTGTACATTTATATTTTTATATTCATGTTCATGCTCATGTTCATGCTCATGATCTGCTCTTAATAATATTTTTTTAGAATTATGTTTCTCTTGTTCATTGTGCCGTATAAATCCGTGCCGCGCTGCCCAACGCCCACCTCGCCGATAAGTTCTATCTGCAATCTTTGCGGCGCAGCGGCATTACTGTTGTAAATTCTATTCATCGGCATAACCATTTCCGGTATGCCGCCCTCGCCAAAAGCATAAGATTTGCCGGAGCTCAAACCCATTCCTACAATCGGTTCGTTGATTATTCCACCGTTAGCAAGTCCGAACATCGCGCCGAAACCCTTCAAGAAAGAACCGCCCGGAAGAAGCATAGAAATCAAACCCATAAAAGTTGCTTGCAGCCCCATCTCTAAAAACATTCCGAGCATGTTAGAAAGAACGTCTTCTAGTTTCTCTCCGCGCATAATTGCGTTGCTCAAACTCTGACTCATGGTTTGCCCTAACCGCCGCCAAGCTTGATCGGCGCGGACAGTCTCATCAATTAAACCGGAGTTGAATTGATCAACCCTTTCTTTCGAGTTTTTAATTTCATCGTCGTCAATTAATTTTATCAGCGAGCCGCCTTTTGCGTGGTCGCCCCCGCGGAACTTAATGGGATCGCCCATAAATGCTTCCGCATTAACTGCCGTTCTACCAATGCCTTGCCGAAATTTTAATTCCGCCTCGCGTTTCTCAATTTCTTGTAGATATAAAATCTGTTCCGCTAAATCTTTGGTTGCGGCCGCCTTTTGCTTTAATTGAGTAATTTCTTTTTCAATTTGGGCGGTTGTGGTTATAAACTTTTCTTCTTTCGGAGTTTTAGAATCCAGTCCTAATTCTTTCGCCTTTTTTTCCAGAACATCTATATATCTTTTCAAAAATTGTCTCGAGGCGTCACTTTCGGCATTATCATATTCTTTCCGCAATAACGCGACCGCTTCATTAATACTTGCGATAGATTTGAAATTCCAGTTACCCAATAAAATATTATTTATTTTTTCTGCGGTTGCGGCGGCTTCAGTATTCAGCGCTTGCAAAGATTTAATAAGTTTTTCAACTTCCTCTTTGTTATCCTTTGCTACCTTACTCGTATCAAGCGCGCCCTTCGAATCGAAATAAGCGCCTTTCATTCCCAATTGCTGAATGAGTTTACTCCGTTCATAAACCGCTTGCTCGGTAGATAATTGAGAATATTCTTTCCGCAAATTTGCGACTTCATCTCTCTGCTTTTTAACTTCTTCCGTCTGGGATGAGAATAATCTTGTCAGCATTTGAATGATAAAC
>JAKAHQ010000010.1 GCA_021814855.1 Bacteroidota bacterium
GATAAAAAATCAAATTACGAAAAGTTTCAAGCCGAGAAAGAAGCTCAAAAAGCTGCTGCCGCGGCAAAACCGAAACCGGAAACTCCGGCTCAACCGGGTTCATAAAAGTTATTTTACGAATATGACATTATACGACATAATATTTTATCTCTTCGCGGTAATAACATTATTCTCCGCTGCCTTTGTTGTGACCACCAGAAACATTATCTACTCCGCTTTCTTTTTGTTGTTTACATTCTGCGGTGTTTCGGGAATATATGTTTTGCTCGGTGCAGATTTTATAGCCGTCGTACAAATCCTGGTTTACGTCGGCGGAATAATGATATTGATGTTATTCGGCGTTATGCTAACCAACAAAATAACAAATGTAGAAATTAGAACCGGCACGGTTCACATGCTGCCGGCTTCTATTGGTGTTGGCGTGTTCATGGGTGCAGTTCTTTCGGCAATGATTTGGACGGATTGGAAATCCGAACCGGCTTCAATTCCTTCGACAACAACGGTCGGGTTAGGCAATCTGTTGATCAACCAATACGTTTTAATTTTCGAATTGCTCGGTATTTTATTGCTGATTGCTCTTATCGGAGCCGCGTCTATAGCAAGAAGAGATAAAGAATAATTCACCGCGCTCCTCTCTTTAGTTTGGGGAGTTGCCGACTGGTGTAAATCAATAAAAAAGTTTTAAGGAGTAAAAAATAGTGCTGCACGTTGGATTAACACATTTCTTGATCGTGAGCGGAATTCTTTTTTCGCTTGGAGTATACGGTATTGTTACAAGAAAAAATGCCGTAATGGTATTAATGGGAATCGAACTCATTCTCAATGCGGCAAACATTAACTTTGTAGCTTTCTCGCGGTTCGGAAATTTTGGATTGGGCGGACAAGCTATTGCGCTTTTTGTTATTATTCTTGCCGCCGCCGAGGCCGCTATTGCTTTGGCAATTGTTTTAAATATTTACAAGACATTCACTAATGTCAACGTTGACGAAATAGATAACTTAAAAGAATAGTTCTATGAACGAAAGTTTACTTATCAATCTCTCTGTAATTATTCTCTTTCTTCCCCTACTCGGTTTTGCAACGGTAGTTCTGTTTGGAAAGAGATTCCGTCCATTGTATTTGTTTGAAGTTGCAATATTAGCCGTCGCGCTGATTCTGTCTATCGCGGTTTGCTATGCTAAACTTTCATTCTTCGGTACGAAAGATATTGTTGCTGCTTTTACCTGGATTTCCATGAGCAATGCCCCGGCAATAGGACCTTTGAATATCGACCTTGGTATTAAGATCGACAACATCACGGCAATTATGCTGATAGTTGTCAACCTTATCAGTTTCCTCGTTCATATGTTCTCAATCGAATATATGCACGGCGATAAAAGATACACGCGTTATTTTGCTTACCTCGGTATATTCACTTTTTCGATGCTCGGTATCGTTCTCACTCATAACCTCTTAATGATGTATATTTTCTGGGAATTGGTTGGTTTATCATCTTACCTATTAATTGGTTTCTGGTTCGAAAAGAAATCGGCTTCGGATGCGGCAAAGAAAGCATTTATTGTTAACCGCATCGGCGATATAGGAATGTGGCTCGGAATTCTTATTCTCTTCACACAATATAAAACATTCACGTTCGATACTATCTACCAGCAAATTGCAGCCGGTGTTTTACCTTTCGGAAGCACTACATGGCTTACAGTAGCAGGTATTTTGGTATTCATGGGAGCCGTTGGTAAATCCGCACAGTTTCCTCTTCATGTTTGGCTGCCCGATGCTATGGAAGGTCCAACACCAGTCAGCGCGTTGATTCACGCCGCTACAATGGTTGCAGCCGGCGTTTACCTTGCGGTTAGAATTTTTGTTATGCTTACGGCAAATGCAATGCTCGTAATAGCTATTGTTGGTGCATTTACGTCATTTATCGCCGCAACTATAGCATTTACTCAGAACGACATTAAAAAAGTTTTGGCTTACTCAACCGTTTCGCAGCTTGGCTACATGGTAATGTCCGTTGGAGTCGGCGCTTACGCGTTTGCCTTTTTCCATCTTGTTACTCACGCTTTCTTCAAAGCTTGCTTGTTCCTTGGTTCTGGCTCTGTAATTCATGCGATGCATCACGAGCAGGACATTCGCAACATGGGCGGTTTAAGAAAAAAATTACCGGTTACTTACTATACATTTTTAATTTCGACATTGGCTATTTCCGGTGTGCCGCTGTTCTCAGGGTTCTTAAGCAAGGACGGAATTCTTGCCGGGACATTAATATTCGGAAAACTTACTGGGCATTGGCTTATTCCAATTGCCGGTTTCGGCGTTGCCGCAATGACCGCTTTCTATATGTTCCGATTGGTCATCTTAACTTTCCACGGCGAACCTAGAGATCATCACAAATACGATCACGCGCATGAATCTCCTTTTGTTATGGTAGCGCCGCTGGTTGTTCTTGCAGCACTTTCAATTTTTATTTGGTACACTCCAAATCCGTTAAATCCTTCAAGCGGTTGGTTCCTCAGTAGCTGGGTAAAAACTCCCGCTCAAGTTACACCGGTTAATACGCGTTTCGATTTTATGAAACCGAGTACGCCGGAACAAATTTCGGAATTTCACGGCGAGGTTACTCATTCGGTTGAATATACCGAAACGATGCATTGGGCTCACTACCCTGCCATGATTATGTCTCTCGTTCTTGCCGGCTTCGGAATTTTAATGGCGTTTGTTTTCTACCAGTGGAAAAAACTCGACGCCGATAAGCTTGCGAATTCAATCAAACCCGTATATAAGTTTTCACTTAACAAGTGGTACATTGACGAAGCTTACGACAAAACTGCGATTGCCGGAACACTTGGATTTAGCGCAATACTGGCCTGGTTCGATCAAAAAGTTGTCGACGGCGCTGTTAACGGTTCGGCATGGCTGACAAGATTCGCTTCCAGGATGAGCGGCCTGTTCGATACCTATGTTGTTGACGGACTTGTTAATTTTACCGCCTTCTTTAGCGGCTTCATTGGTCTTTCATTCAGAAAATTGCAGACGGGTAAAGTTCAGACATATATAGTTTTTGTAGTATTTGCAATTGTTATTCTTTTGTTGATCTTTAAACCATTTTGATAGTCTTCGTCTTCCTTGCATAACGAAGAAGTCAGCCGTATTTATGTAAAAGATTTTTCGTTGATACTCTGCTGGGACGACACATAAATAAAATAATGTAGCGGATAGCTATTTGCTAGAAGCTAAAAGCTAAAATAAAAATAGGTTCGTAAACATGATTGGATTTCCGATTCTTTCGTTAATTACATTTCTTCCAATAATTGGAATGATCTTAATTCTTTTCATTCCTAAAAAGCAGCCGAAGACGGTAAAATATCTTACAATAGTAATAGCCGCGTTTCAGCTTGTTCTTGCATTGGTACTGCTGGCCCACTACAATTATTCCGCTGCCGGTATTTATGAGGAGAAGTCGTTTCAATTTATAGAAAAGTTTAGATGGATTAATATAACCGGTCTCTCCTGGCTGGGAACTGTGAAGATTGATTACTTCCTCGGGATCGACGGGTTAAGCATGCCGATGGTTTTATTAACCGCATTGATTTCCTTAATCGCGGCAATCTCTTCATGGACGATCAACAAATCAGTTAAAGGTTACTTCGCGTTGTTCCTTTTGCTCGATGCCGGTATGATGGGCGTATTTGTTTCTCTCGATTTCTTCCTCTTCTACATCTTCTGGGAATTGATGCTTCTGCCTATGTACTTCTTAATCGGTATCTGGGGCGGACCAAGAAAAGAATACGCTGCCATTAAGTTTTTTATTTACACTTTGTTCGGAAGCGTCTTTATGCTTCTTGTTATGATCGGATTGTACTTTAGCGCAACGGAATTACTTGCCGACGGCAGCAAGGTTCACACATTTAACATGCTCGCTTTAATGAATCCGGCTAATTATACTCCCGACGGAATTCTTTCGGCGATGAATCCGAGCAACTTAAGATTCATCGCTTACATCGCGTTATTTGTGGGATTCGCGATCAAAATTCCTATGTTCCCTTTCCATACATGGTTGCCAGATGCTCACGTTGAAGCGCCTACACCTATAAGCGTTATCCTTGCCGGGGTGTTGCTTAAAATGGGTACGTACGGAATACTAAGAATCAGCTACCCTATCTTCCCGGATATCACACGTCAATTAATGTGGTATATCGCTCTCTTTGGAATGATAAATATAGTTTACGGAGCTCTTGTTGCTCTCGCACAAAAAGACTTCAAAAAACTTATAGCGTACTCGTCCGTTTCACACATGGGTTATGTTTTGCTCGGAATGGCATCGCTTTCAAGCGTGGGAATTAACGGCGCCATCTTCCAGATGTTTAACCACGGTACAATTACGGCTATGCTCTTCTTAATTGTTGGAGTTGTTTACGATCGCGCTCACACAAGAGGATTAAACGATTTCGGCGGGCTTGCTACCCAAATGCCTATCTATACCGGCTTTGTTACGGTGGCTTTCTTTGCGGCAATCGGTCTACCCAGCATGAGCGGATTTGTTTCTGAAGCGCTTGTGTTCATGGGCTCATTCGGCGTTGAAGCTATTAGAGTTCTTTCAATGATTTCCACTCTCGGCATTTTACTCGGTGCGGGTTACATGTTGTGGACATTGCAGAGAATTTTCTTCGGCCCTCTTAACGAGAAATGGGCTTCGCTAAAGGACCTCGACGCTCGCGAGTATATAATGTTCATACCGTTGACTATAATAATTATTTTTCTGGGAGTTTATCCATCCGGTATGCTTAACATTATGAACAGCTCGGTTAATTCACTTGTACATTTTGTTTCAACTAATCTTACTACAACGTCAATAAGCGGACTTCATTAATAGCGATGACAAATTTTAACTTATATCATTCTTTAAATCTTATAATACCGGAAATAGTACTTTCCATAGCGCTGATTGTTTTAGTCGTCGCGGATTTAGTTCTTCATAAAGACAAAAAACTTATTCCGTATATCGCTCTTCTCGGAATTATTATCACCGGTTACTTTACATTGAATCAATTCGGAAATTCAGGATTCGCATTTCCAACTACCCCGCCTGCCATGAAAAATATCGGTATGGTAGCGATTGATTCCTTCGGCGTCTTCTTCAAAATGATAGTTCTAGTTTCTTCGGCCCTCATCGTGTTCTTCTCTTTCGGTTCGGAAGAGATTCAAAAAATTACCGATCGCATCGGCGAGTATTATGCTTTGATCTTCGGAATGATCCTCGGCATGTTCTTCATGATCTCCGCTACGGATTTAATACTTATTTATCTCTCGCTGGAATTAATGTCGTTCTCATCCTACATTCTTTCCGGGTTTACAAAACTAAGAGACCGGAACAGCGAAGCTGCTTTGAAATATTTATTATACGGCGCTTTATCATCCGGATTAATGTTGTTCGGCATCTCCTTAATTTACGGGATGACGGGAACGACAAATCTTTATCTCATAAATTATTTGATTCAGGGCCCGCAGGTAAATTACTACACGCTTTCTCTGGCTTGCGTATTAATCTTTGCAGGCATCGGCTACAAAATTTCTTCAGCTCCTTTCCACTTTTGGACTCCCGATGTTTACGAAGGGGCTCCTATAACAATTACGGCTTTCCTTTCGGTAGCGAGCAAAGCCGCCGGGTTTGCACTGCTTGTTAGATTTATCAAAACAACATTCGTTTCGTATATAGATCAGGCCGGAATGTGGCATTTGTTAAACGTATTTGACTGGAAAGCGCTGCTTGTCGTCATTTCGATTTTAACAATGACTCTTGGTAATTTCTCGGCTTTGTGGCAAAACAATATGAAGAGAATGCTCGCTTACTCGTCGATAGCTCACGCTGGTTATTTGCTTCTCGGTCTTGTTGTAATGTCCAATCAAGGATTGATAGCGATACTTATTTATTTTGCGGTTTACCTTGTTATGAATCTCGGTGCGTTTTTAATTGTAATGCTTATCGCAAACAAGATTGGTTCTGAAGATATCGACGATTACAACGGCCTCGGTCATACATCTCCCTTCCTCGGAGTTTCGCTGGCAATCTTTCTCGTATCACTAACCGGACTTCCCCCTACGGCAGGATTCATCGGCAAACTGTATCTCTTTATTGCCCTAGTTGATGCAAAGATGATTGCGGTAGCAGTAATAGCTTTGCTAAACTCGGTTGTATCGCTTTATTATTACATCCGCGTTCTCAAACACATGTTCCTAACCAAGGCAGAAGAAGGAACGCCCACTGTTACTACTTCATTGCCGAATACAATTTTGGTTTCGGTTCTCGCGGGTCTAATACTTGTTTTTGGAATTTACTTTGAACCTTTGGTCGACGCCGCTAAAGCTTGCCTTGTTATTTTAGGCATCTAAATTCAAAATCATAAAATTTTGTAAAGCCAACTTAGGTTGGCTTTTTTTATATTCACAAGTGAGACATTAAATCTATCCGAAGGAAATTTTATGAAATCATTTATCTCGGCGCTACTGATATTTTCCGCTTCTTTATGCCTGGCACAAGGAGCAATTAAATCATCTGTTATATTCACCTCAAATCCCCTAGAGTATGAAAAAATCGAATTCGAAATAAAAATTTCAGCATCATTCAAGAATCCTTATGATGCCCAAGATATTAAGCTCGATATGATTTTGGATTCCCCTTCCGGCAGACCTTTAACTCTTCCGTGTTATTATGAATCCGGCGACAGTTTAAACTCAGTTTGGCATGCCCGTTTTGCCGCTCAGGAAACCGGTGAGTATTCCTATCATTTTCAATTAGACACTAAACATGGTTTACCAGAAAATTCCTCAGAGCAAAGTTTCAACGTGGCCTCTTCCAGCAAGAACGGCTTTCTTCATCCAAACAACATTTGGACTTTTAAATTTGATTCCGGAAAACTATTCCGCGGATTAGGTGAAAACGTGGGCTGGGAATCCCGTTCGTTTGAAGATCAGAAGTTTACATATGAATATTTGTTAGCGTCGATTGCGAAGAACGGGGGTAATTTTTTTCGCACTTGGATGTGTGCGTGGAATTTACCTTTAGAATGGAATCATGTGAGAGATACTAAACGCTATTCCGACTCCGACGAATATTTTAATCCAGGCGCAATTAAAAGAATGGATCGTCTTGTAGAATTAACCGATTCACTTGGTTTATATTTTATGTTAGCTTTAGATTGGCACGGCGCTCTAATGAAAAATGCCAACTGGCCTAAGAATAATTACAATGTCTTAAACGGTGGACCCGTTGAGACTCCTACCGACTATTTTACTTTTGAAACCGCGCGCGCCAAATACAAAAATAAACTGCGATACATAATAGCCAGATGGGGTTACGCAACAAGTATTGCGGCATTCGAGTTCTTCAACGAAATAGACAATGCTGCGTACACCCCTATGGACAGCGTTATTATTCCTCATTCTGCTATAACGGAATGGCACAGCGAAATGAGCAGGTATATTAAAGAAAATGATCCGTACAACCACCTTGTTACCACCAGCATTTCTCACCGCGAGATAATGGGTTTGAACTCGCTCCCCCACATAGACTTTAATCAAAAACATATCTACAAGCACACGGAAAAAATTCCGGGGATTCTCCGGAATTATTCACATTTATATAACAAGCCGTATGTAGTTGCCGAATTCGGCTATAGATGGGAGGATGATGATCCTAAATATGGAAAAGAATTCGATTACGATTACAAACGCGGTTTGTGGTATGGATTATTTAACCCTACTCCAATTCTTCCAATGACGTGGTGGTGGGAAATGTTCGATACTAGAAACATGACTCCTTATATGAACAGCGTAAGAGAAATCAGCAATCAAATGTTAAGCGCAGGCAACGGATCGTTTGAAATTATAAATGTATCGGCGGGAAAAATAGAATCGTATGCGGTCAAATGCGGTGATAAGTATTTTGTTTATTTGCTTAATAACAGTCGTGACGAACAAAATTCATCAGTTATTCTTGATGCAAAAACTTCAGGAAAATTTAAGGTCCAAAGCTTTAAGCCGATTACTAGAAAATACAACGACATTGGAAATCCTGGCATTGTTGAAAATAAAATCAGATTAAACAGAATAAAACTAGTATCCAAAGATGAGTTGGTTTTGATACTGACACCGATAAAATAAATATTATAGGTTTTTATTTTGGGGATCTTCCTCGGCTTTATATGCAGCATAATATTTTTTCTTGCTGCCTTCATAGCTGTCAATTTGCACCAATACGCCTTCCAATTTCCCATTCGTTAATGGAATTCTTCTGGATGTTCTCAGTCCAATTGATTTTCTTAAAGATGGATCGCCGGTATAAATGTAAGCGGTAGTCCCCTTGCAATTATTCTTAAGGAAATCTCCAAGTTCGGTGTACAGTTCTTTAACCTCTTCGGATTTGCCAAGACGCATTCCATAAGGCGGATTAGTAATAATTATACCATTCTCAAATTGTTTGATTTTTTGAAACGGTTTGCATGATAGCTCGACCGAATCATGAAATGGAAGACGCGATAAATTCTTCCGTGCAACTTTTATTGCCTCAAGCGATTTGTCGTTTCCGCCAATTAAATTTTTAGGCAGCGGACGAATCTGCTTATCAAATTCATCTTTTATTTTTTCCCAAGTATCTTTGTTATATTCAGGAAGATTCGTAAATCCAAAAATTGTTCTTAACTTCTGCGCAGGTATACGGCAGTAATGCATCAGAGCTTCACATAAAATTGTACCTGAGCCGCACATAATGTCTGTCAAAGGCTTTTCTCCAATCCAACCGCTTATTCGAATAATAGCGGCGGCTAAGGTTTCCTGCATTGGAGCTTCACCCGCCAATAATCGGTATCCCCTCTTATGTAGAGATTCTCCGGATGTGTCGAGGCTAATTACAGCCATATCTTTTTCTATATGAAGATTAAAACGAACATCCGGGTTCACGGTTTCAACATCGGGACGTTTGCCGTATTTATCTCTAAAGTAATCTGCGATGCCGTCTTTCAAACATTGAAGTGCGTAAAGTGAATTGTTTATTTTACTGTTTGAGACTGAGGCAGCAATAGCAAAAGTTTTTTCATTGGATAAAAAATCTTCCCAATTAATCGTCTCCGCGTTTTTTTTTAATGCGTTAGTATTGCGGCATTTAAACACTTTTAACGGGGCTAATATGCGTGTAACTAACCTAGAATTATAGTTGATTCGGTAGATCGTATTCATATCGGCTTCGAATTCAATTCCTCTGTACACAATCTTAGTATTTTTCGCTCCAAGTTCTATAAGCTCTTGTTCGCAGAGTTCTTCCATTAATCCGGTTACTTGTGCAAAAAATCTATTATCCTTCTGATATTCGTACAAATTATTTTCAAACATTTATATTTCCCATTTAAGTCGAAGCAAAATTACCTAATTAAATGCACGTTTCCCATCCTTCAAATATTCTACTTAAGTATATCAAATGCGAAATACTTTTTTTGATTATTGTCATTTCAAATTATAGACAGTGATGTCCTTACTTCTGAATGATACTTTAAAAATATATTTAAGTGATTGATATTAATACCTAAAGTCTTTATTATGTTTTTGTAAAACATTTCTTGTAGTGTGCAATCATTTGTGTCTGAAATAATTATTGAGTAAAGCCAAACTAATTAATAAAATTCTTTATGATTCAATTTGACATAGCTTAATTATGTGTATGAATAAAAGGAAATATGATGAGAAATAAATTATCCGCGATTATAGTTGACGATGAACTGCATGGCAGGGAAAATCTAAAAAAAATTATTGAAACATATTGCTGTGAAATAAATGTAGTAGGTGTCGCAGACTCAGCTGTTGCTGCAAAAGAATTGGTAATCCAGCAGAATCCGGATATAGTTTTTCTGGATATCAGTATGCCTGTTTTAGATGGCTTCGATTTTCTTGACGATTTTGGAGAACGAAACTTCTCTGTTGTATTTGTGACTGCTCACGAAGAGTACGGAATAAAAGCAATTAAAGCAGGAGCCGCTGATTATATTCTGAAACCTGTCAACATCAAAGAATTGAAACAGACAATTAAAAAATTGTTATCGAACCGAATTCAAAGCAACATACCCAGCGCTGTTGAAGAAACAAATAAATTAATTGTTCCCTCTTCGCATGGCTTTAATGTGTTTGAGTTTGATGATATAATTCGCATCGAAGCTGACGGATGTTATGCAAAGGTAATAAGGAAGAATGGGAGAACTACTACCGTTTCCCGTACTTTAAAAGAATTTGAAGATACTTTACCGCAAGAAAGATTTATACGAATTCACAAATCGCATTTAATAAACTTGAATTATATAAAAGAATACACAAGTTACGGCGGGAATTATATAACAATGAACGACGGCAGCAAAATAGAAATATCCCGCAGACGCGCACCGTTTTTCATTCAGAAAGTAAAAGCCATACATAATTCCGTTTGAGTATGCTGAAACAATTACTGACTCTTAATTCATTACTGCTATTCCTTTGCCTTAATATTTATTCTCAAACACCACCCTATTACCATTATACATCATCCGATGGGCTGGCTTCATCAACTGTCTTTGATATCATTCAAAGCCATGACGGCTACATTTGGTTTGGAACGTTAAATGGATTGAGCAGATTCGACGGAAAACATTTTAAAAATTTCAATACAACTGATGGGCTAAATTCAAATGTGATAACCTCATTATTGGAAGGACACAATGGCGAGATTTATATCGGTAATTATGAAAAAGGGTTAAACGTTTTAAAAAACGATACGATTAAAAATTTCCGAAAAACAATTAATGGGTCAAATTTCAGCGCTACTTATTTATTGGAGTACCTTGATAACATATATGCATTTACAAGTTACGGCGTACTAATTTTTATAAAAAAGGACAAACTGGGCAACTCCCAAAATGATCATTTGATCAATACATCGCCTCAAATTTTATTTAAACTGGCTAAATTGAGAAAGGATAGCCTGGTTGCGCTTTCCTCTTCAGGTCTATTCTTGGTTAACGAAGATAAATTCAGAAAGCTACCTATCGCCGGTTTGCCTGAGAAGAATTCCTATTGCCTAGCGCAACGAAGTAATGGGGATTATTTTGTTGGAACTTCAGGTTACATATATCAAATACGAAATAATCGAGTCATTAAAACAATAAGTATAGATAAATATCAAAACAACCAATACTATGTTATGTACTGTGACAAAAAAGATAATATTTGGTGTTCAGTTTTCGGCAGGGGTTTCATTTGTATTCAAGCAGGCACAAATAAAATTATAGATTACGGCGAAAAGATGGGGCTTGAAAATACACAGGTGGATGCGTTTTTTGATGATAGTGAGGGGAATATCTGGGTTTCTACTTTTGGTAAGGGTATTTATTGTTTGAATAATCTTTATCTACGAACTTATGATGAAAACGACGGACTTATAAATAATAACATAGTATGCCTTGAAAGCAACAAAGATGGGAAAATTTTTATAGGCACTATTAATGGAATAAACATTTTAGAAAATGAACAATTAAACACTTTAAACGATTCTCATGGAGAAAAAATAACCGGTTATGTAAATAACATTAAATGCTATGGCGATAGTGTATTTGTCTGCTCAATCCCAGAGAAAGGTGATATAAAATACTTAAACAAACTTAACATGCATTTTTATTTCTCCAGAATGCAATCTTTTGTTAAAGCACACTCGAATCTGTTAATACACGGAAGCATCGGCAATAATATCAGAGTAACAAATGAATTCAAATCAGTTTTTACAGACCGCGAATCGTTCTACATTTTTGGCGACAGTAATTATCGGAACAGGATTAATGCCTTGGCGGTCGATTCAAAAAATAATTTGTGGGTAGGAACCAGTGATGGATTGTGTAAAATATCAGGTATAACATATGAACCTAAGTTTAGAAACTGGAAAAGAACGTACTTTAAGAATAATCATGTATTGAATTCAAAAATCAACTCGATCTATTGCGATCAAAAAAACCGGGTTTGGTTTACTGGTGTAAATGGTGTTGCCTATTATAACCTAAATAACGACTCTATTTCCACCTTTACTAGCTTATACGGTCACAAATTATCAACTCCAACATCTGTTGCAATGGACGGCAAAAGCAGGATGTGGATCGGTACAATGAAGGGTCTGTATTTGCTTGACGGCAATTCAGTAAAATTTCTTGATAGTCAAATAGGGCTACCTTCAGATGAAGTGCTGTCTCTTCTTTACGATAACAAAACAAATACTTTATATATTGGCACAAGCAACGGTCTTTCTCAGCTCGATATTAGTGGGTTTGATAATTATGCTCATCAGTCGCTCGATGTAAAAATAAACAGGGTCCAAGCCGGCGACTCCGTCTATACAGATTATAATAATCTTGTTTTCAATCCCAATCAAAACAATGTTTACATAAATTACCGGGTTATCGACTATTCCTCTCCTGCTTCTGTTAAGTACAAATATATTTTGAATGGAGAATCCAGAGAAACGAAAAATGATTTTCTTGATTTCAGCTCGCTCGAAAAAGGTAATTATAAACTTCAGATAATTGCGGGGACTCAAAATGCCGGATGGGGCAAACCAATCGTACTTTCTTTTAAAATACTACCAAGATTTGTTGAAACATTTTGGTTTGATCTTATTATCATTGCTGTAATTCTATTTACGGCCATTCTTATTTTAATTTGGCGTTTAAAATTAAATAAGAAAAAGAATGCTGAACAATTGGAACTGACGGAAAGGATTAATGATTTAAAACATCAGGCTTTATCCGCAATGATGAATCCGCATTTTATTTTCAATTCTCTCAACTCGGTACAATATCTCGTTAATGATAATCGTCTAGAGGAAGCTAATGATTACATAGCAATGATGGCAAAGCTGATGCGTAAAAATCTCGACACTGCCGGCAACGGATTTATTCTTTTATCGGAAGAAATAAACCGACTTAAGCTTTATTTGGATCTCGAAAAGTTAAGGTTCCAGGATAGTTTTATTTACGAAATTATCACCGCAACAGATGTTGAGGCTGAATCTATTATGATTCCAAATATGATTATCCAGCCGTTTGTGGAAAATTCTTTGTGGCATGGTATAATCGATTCCGGCATTAAAGGAACTTTGACAATTTCATTTACTTTTGAAAATGTTGATATCGATTCCGTGATATGTAAATCGTTAATAATAAAAGTTACTGATAACGGAATCGGGATTAAAGAAGCAAAGAAAAACAAAAAAGAAGATCATATTTCCAAGGGGATACAAATCATTGAAGAACGTCTCAGATTATTGAGTACTAAGATGCAATTGCCTCAGCCGATAATGTTTGAAGATCTAAGTTCACGGGAGAGTGATTCACATGGGACAGAAGTTATTATTTCACTACCGCCTCAGCTTTATAAAATAAT
>JAKAHQ010000410.1 GCA_021814855.1 Bacteroidota bacterium
TCTTCCTATTTCTTATCTTTTGCTAATCGTGGATTGACTATATTTCAAAGTGCAGAATTGAAATACATTCGGATTGTCCCAACCTTCTCTTAATGCAGAGTGAGAGAAAATAAATCTTGTTGGTTCGGGAAGAACTGATTCCGGGGTGCATGCATTCGGCCAGGCAGCAAACTTTAAGACAGAGAAAGTTTTGGATCCCTCCAAGTTTGCTTACTCGCTGAATTCAATTTTACCAAATGATATTTCGATCAAATCGATAGAGCCGGTTGAAGAATCATTCCATGCGAGGTTTGACGCTAAGAGCCGGAGCTACCTTTATCTCTTCTCTCACGGCAAGTCTCCTTTTTATAACAAGTATTCGTGGCGTCATCAGAATATTTTGAGATTTGATTTTGCCGAACTGAATAAAATTTCAAAAGTGCTTTTGGGAGAACATGATTTCACTTCATTCTCCCGGAAAAATTCCGATGTTGAGAATAAAATTTGTACCGTCTCGGAAATTTGGTGGCGAAGAGGGAAAGACATTTCCACTTTTTACGTAACGGCTAATCGTTTTCTTCACGGCATGGTTCGAACAATTTTAGGCACACTGCTCGCCGTTGCCGAAAATAATTATGACGAAAATTATCTTCGAGAAATTCTTAACAAAAAAAATCGGGAGGAAGCGGATGAATCCGTTCCCGCAAGAGGATTATTTCTTTTTAAAGTGAGGTATTGAAATGATTGATTTGAAAAACAAGGTAACCGTTATAACCGGCGGCTCGCGCGGAATAGGCGAGGCATGCGTAAGACTTTTTGCCGAAGCGAATTCTTCGGTGGCCTTTACTTATAAAAACGCAGGAGCTCAATCGGAGAAACTCGAAAGTGAATTGGGTGGTAGGGTAAAATCCTACCGCGTTGATATGGAATCCGAAAAAGAAATTTTTGAGATGGTCGATAAAACGGTAAATGATTTCGGAAAGATTGATATACTTGTTCATAATGCTGGAATTTGGAACGACGGTACTTTGGAAAAAATGTCGCTCGATCATTGGAACGAGTTAATCCGCGTAAATCTTACTTCCACTTTTTTGTTTTGCAAAGCCGCCGCGCCTTACATGAAGAAAAATAATTTTGGCCGGATTATTTTAATTACATCTACTGCCGGACAGAGAGGAGAAGCTTTTCATTCGCATTATGCCGCTTCGAAGGGTGGAATGATTTCGTTTACAAAATCACTGGCGGTCGAACTTGCGCCGTTCAATATTACCGTAAATTCGGTTGCGCCGGGCTGGGTGGATACCGAATTGAACACCGAAATTTTTGCCGATGCCGATTACAAAGAAAGCATCCGCAAAAGTATACCGCTGGGACACATCGCGACAGCAGAAGAAATTGCCGGACCGACTTTGTTTCTTGCATCCGATCTGGCAAAACATATTACAGGAGAAATTTTAAATGTAAACGGCGGCAGCGTTTTGTGCGGATGATCCTATTGTTTTCAATTTTTGATTAGTGCTTACTTAACTATATATTTGAAAAGCATGATAGTGGATTAAGAAAGAAACGAGTATGGAATTTTTAGCCGGTCTTCATCCAAGATTTGTTCATTTCCCGATAGTATTGTTTATCCTGTATTTTATTTTTGAGACTGCGGCAATTTTTTGGAAGAAGGAAGGTTTATCTTTATCGGCATACATACTTTTAATTGGCGGAATTGTAACGGCTCTTATTGCAGTTATGACCGGCAACCAGGCAGAAACGGTTGCGCAAACTTTAATACCTAAAGATTCCGCTTTGAAAAATTTAATTGAGCTTCATCAGGATTATGCTACAACCGTATTATGGTTTTATTTCGGTATTCTTGTTTTAAGGACTTACTTAATGGTGAAGAAAAAGTTTGCCGGAAATATCAGGATGATTTTTATTGCTCTCGGTTTAATGGGATGCTACCTTGTTTACATGGCGGGAAGTGTTGGCGGCGACCTGGTTTTTAAGTACGGAATTGGTACACAACTTTTTGGTAAATAATTTTACTCTGATATGAAAAAAACTTTTGTACTTTATATTTTATTTGCTTCATCTATTTTTGCCCAGTTCCGTTTTGGCGAAGCTAGAGGTTTGTTTATGGCGGTTGGCGTGGGTCCAAGGTTCCCGATAGGCAGTTTTGCCGATAGCAGGGATATTGGTTCGGGTGTGGATGTTACTTTTTCATATACAGATAATGAATTTCTTCCCGTGTTCTTGTACACAACCGTTGGGTACCAGCATAATCCCGGCAATTTAGATTTTTACCGCAACAGCGATTACTCTTCGTTCTCTTGCAACATGCTTACAATTTCGCCGGGTGTGAGATATTATTTTCCGCCGTTGTTGGAAAATGTTGTACTGCTTATGCCGGTAATTGATGCCGGGGCGCACTTTGGTTACATCGAGAATCTTCATGAATTCAAACTCGGATTGGGTAAGCAGGATTTTATAGAGGACTTCGGTAAGTTCGGATTTCATTTAGGCGCCGGCTTCTCTATGTTCATACTTGATGTAATGACGTACTACAATTATTTGCCAAACTACCAGTACCTTTCATTCGACTTGAAAGTGAACATCCCGATCTTTGTAAAAATTTAATCGAGGAAGAAATGGAATTTCAAAACATAAAACTATCGGTTGGAAATAAAATAGCGCTCGTTACTGTAAACCGCCCGGATAAATTAAACGCATTGAATAATGCAACTTTGGATGATCTTGAAAATTGTTTTGAAGCGCTCGAAAAAAACAACGAGGCAAATGTTGTGATTATTGCCGGCGCGGGCGAAAAAGCTTTTGTTGCCGGCGCCGATATTTCCGAATTGAATAAACTTGACGAATCGACCGGCAAATTATTTTCGGAAAAAGGGCAAAGAGTTTTTTCACTGATAGAAAACCTGAATAAGCCTGTTATCGCGGCGGTTAACGGTT
>JAKAHQ010000411.1 GCA_021814855.1 Bacteroidota bacterium
AGACATGCGCCGGGCATTTCCTTTCGTAAAGATGTTCTTCGTATTCTTCTCTGAAGTAACGAAGCCCCGACAGCACCGGGTTTGGCGCCGATTGTCCGAGCCCGCAGAGCGAAGTGTCTCTGATGACGTCAGCCAATCTTTGAAGATGAACTATTCCTTTAAATCGTTTTAGCTCATCCATTTTGTTTTTTGTGTTGCGGTAGCTTGTTGGAATCCTTTCAATTATTTCAAGCATCCGCTTGGTTCCTTCTCTACACGGAACGCACTTGCCGCACGATTCGTTCTGAATAAAAGTCAAAAAGAATTTTGCAACGTCCACCATGCAGGAGTCTTCATCCATTACCACAAATCCTCCGGAGCCCATCATCGCACCGACTTTTTTAAGCGACTCGTAATCGACTTCAGTATTCATAACGCTATTGGGCAGGCATCCGCCGGATGGTCCGCCGATTTGAACTGCTTTTAATTTTTTACCGTCCGGAATTCCTCCGCCGATGTTGAAGACGACATCTTTAAGTTTGATTCCCATCGGCACTTCAACTAAGCCGGTGTTCTTAATATTTCCGCTGAGAGCAAAGACTTTTGTGCCTTTGCTTGTTGAGGTTCCGACTGAAGAATATTTTTCCGCACCTCTGTTTATGATTGAAGAAACATTTGCAAATGTTTCAACATTGTTGATGACTGTCGGCTTTCCCCAAAGCCCCGAAACAGCCGGGAACGGCGGACGCGGCTTAGGCATTCCGCGCTTGCCTTCAATCGAGGCTATCAGCGCGGTTTCTTCGCCGCAGACAAAGGCACCTGCGCCTTTCTTAATTTTTATTTCGAAGTTGAATCCGCTGTTTAAAATATTGCTGCCGAGAAGTCCGTACTTCTTGCATTGCTCAATCGTATTTTGAAGCCGCGAGATTGCAAGCGGATATTCTGCACGGCAATAAATAAAACCCTTCGACGCTCCGATTGCAAATGCACCAACCAGCATTCCTTCCACAACTGTGAACGGGTCGCTCTCAAGAACCGACCTGTCCATAAACGCGCCGGGGTCGCCTTCGTCTGCGTTGCAGATTAAATATTTCTGTTCCGATTTTTGCTTGGACGCGAGCTCCCATTTTTTTCCGGTTGGAAATCCAGCGCCGCCTCTGCCGCGCAAGCCGCTGTCCAAAATTTCTTTGATTACTTCTTCCGGTTTCATCAAACGAAGAATTTTATCTAATGCTTTGAATCCGCCGTAAGAAATATATGTATCGATTGAAGTTGGATCGATAACTCCGCAGTTCTCCAGCACAATCTTTAATTGATTTTTGAAAAAAGGAATTTCATTTATCGACGGAATTTCCGCGGTTGACTTACCGAAAGTTCCGAGAAGCTTTTCTTTGAAGATTTCTTTTTCAATAAAAACTTTTTGAATGAACTTCGGGACAATTTTGGTAGTTATCTCGCAGTATGAAATTCTATCCTGTCCGGGAAATTTAACATCGACAATTACTTCTTTAGCGCAATATCCGATGCATCCCGTCGGTTGAATGAGCGCTTTAATATCCAGCTTGCTCAACTCCGCTCTAATAGCTTCTTCAACCTTAGCAGCGCCTGAAGCTAAACCACATGTCCCCATGCCGATGAAAATCACCGGTTCATCATGCTCGATAAATTTCAGCCTTTTATTTAACGACTGAACTTTTTCCAAACAAGATTTTTCATGGTGGCAAAGCGGACCGTCTGTACAGCACCTTACGAACAAATCGCAAGGCTTTTCCGGGCTGTGCCAGCATTCATTGCAGCACTTTTCTATAAAAGAATTCATGCAAGATTCGCCTCCGGTTGTACCGCCGCTTCTTTAGATTTAGTGGCTTTCAAATATTTTTTTAGAATCGATGGAATTTCTTTTACTGTTAGCCGACCGAAATATTCATCATTGATTGTTATTACCGGTGCGATGCTGCATGCCCCTATGCAGTTGACAATTTCGATTGTAAATTTTTTGTCTCTTGTAGTTTCCCCGGCTTTTATTCTTAATGTATTTTCAATCGCCGAAAGAATATTTGCTGAGCTCTTAACATGGCAGGCAGTTCCGCGGCAAACTCTTATAATGTTTTCGCCAAGCGGATGCAGCCTGAATTGATTATAAAACGTTGCAACTCCGTATACTCGGCTCAAAGGCATATCCACAAACCCGGCAACTTCGCTTAGCGCGCTCTCCGGCAGGTATCCATAAACTTTTTGTACTTCTTGAAGTAAAGGAATTAAACAACTCTTATCATTAGCTTCATAATTTTCAAATATATGCGAATGCATTTTTTCCTCAATTTTTTCACTAGTTTACTCTCATATTGAATGCCATAAATCGAAAATTAAAAAATGAGTTTTAGAAAAATTCTATGAGAGATAACTAACTGCAAACGCTAATTTACCAAGAATGGAAATTTTCATTTTCAAAAAAGAAATATACTTGCTAAATGGAAACCATTTTACTAAAACTGAATATTTGCCGGAAAGTTTTGTACGATGCATTTTGCAGTCTAAAGGTATATTATTTTCTCATTAAGAAGATTCGCCGCTTAATAAATCAACGGGGTTAAAAGTACTGGACAGCACCGGGAATAATTCAGATACCGGAATTAATTCTCTTTAGGTTATTGTCATTAGTCATTCGATAGTTATTCATGGTTCTAGAACAATAGAATGACGGCTTTAGAAATTCTATTCTCCCGAAAAATTTGAACATAGAATTAGCAATTCAATTTTTCCCTCTATCCCATTCAGCAACTGCTTCTTCAAAAGGATTCAGAACTCTCGGAATAGCACCGTGCATGTAAGAAATAAGTACGCCGTAATTTACTACCGGAACTTCAATTAAAGCAGCTTGCTTGATTCTGCTCTGCATTGATTTTCTTGTCAGCATGCAGCCGCCGCAATGTACAATCAATTTAAA
>JAKAHQ010000412.1 GCA_021814855.1 Bacteroidota bacterium
GCTCGGGCGGTAGAGAACATGCCCTTGCGCAAAAAATAAGTGAAAGTAAAAAACTGGATAATCTTTACTTGCTGCCGGGAAACCCGGGAACAAAAAATTTGGGCGAGAATATAGATATAACAAGCGATGATCATGATGCCATCCTTGCATTTTGTAAGGAGCATAAAGTTGATCTTGTTGTCGTTGGTCCGGAAAAACCTCTAACAGAAGGTCTTGCCGATCTTCTACGTGTTAATGGAATAGATGTGTTCGGGCCTACAAGAGCGGCGGCAAAAATAGAAGGTGAAAAATCTTTTGCCAAACATCTGATGGATGAAGCAAGGATACCGACAGCAGCTTTCAGAGTATTCTATAAAGATAACCATAAAGAAGCCGTAAAGTATTTAATCAAGGTTTCTTACCCGGTTGTTATTAAAGCGGATGGTATCGCGGCTGGTAAAGGAGTTGTGATTGCGGACAATTTTGATTTGGCAAAAAAAGCCGTCGATGATTGCTTCATAAATTCCTCCTTCGGCTCTGCAGGCGATACAATAGTTATTGAAGAATTTATGACAGGTCAAGAGGCGTCGGTTTTTGCAATTACCGACGGAGTGAATTACAAATTGTTACCCGCCGCACAAGATCATAAAAGAATTTTTGATAATGATGAAGGTAAGAATACCGGCGGAATGGGTGCGTATGCTCCAACGCCTTTTGTCTCTAATGAAGATTTTACGACCATTGCAAAAGAGATTGTAGAGCCAACTTTGAAAACCATGAAAGAAAGGGGAACTCCGTTTAATGGCTGCCTCTATGTCGGTTTGATGATGACGGATTCGGGTCCTAAAGTTGTTGAGTACAATTGTCGGTTTGGAGATCCTGAAACTCAAGCAGTATTAAATTTAATTGACGGTGATTTTCTTGAATTGCTGAGTTCTGCAGCTAAAGGAAACATTGATAAAGAATCAGTTCATTATAACGGCGGATCATCGGTATGCGTCGTTGCGGCCTCGGGCGGTTACCCTGATAAATTCGAAAAAGGTTTTGAGATTAGGGGACTTGATGATGTACCGTCTAACGTAAAAGTTTTTCACGCAGGCACAAAAGAAGTCAGCGGAAAAATTGTTACAAACGGCGGACGTGTTTTAAACATAACATCCTTTTGTGAGAAGAACGATTTAACCAAAGCAAAAAAAATAGCTTATGATGCTCTTCAAAGAATAAGTTTCGACAAAATGCATTACCGAAAAGATATTTCCGATAAAGCTTTGAAAAACTAATCAGCCCGGAGGCCAGTTCATTTTTCGTCCGCCTAGTAAATGAATATGAATGTGCGGCACTTCCTGCCCGGATTCCAGACCAGAATTCATGACTAATCTAAATCCTTTTTCATAAACACCCTCCGCTTTGGCTATTTGATTTGCCGCGTCGAATAATTCTCCCAGCAACGCGTCGTGTTTTTTCGGATCAAGATTGCGGACAGATTCAATATCCGTAACTTTTGGTATAATTAAAATATGAACCGGCGCTTGCGGATTAATATCCTTAAATGCGAGAACGTGCTCGTTTTCAAAAACAATATTTGCCGGAATTTCTTTACGAATAATTTTGGAAAAGATTGTTTCGCCCATCGTTATTCCTTTTCGATATCATATTTTTTTAATTTATTATACAAATGGCTGCGTTGAATTCCAAGTATCTCAGCTGTCTTGCTTATATTCCAACCGTTGGCGTTAAGTTGTTTAACAATAAAAGCTCTTTCGGCTTTCTCTTTAAATTCCTGGAAACTATTTGAGATATTCAGAAGATCGTCAACATGCGAGGATGAAGTCTGGGTGAACATCGTTATATCCTTTTCTGTGATGTCGTTTTTAGGAATCATTATAACTATTCTTTCAACAACGTTACGGAGCTCGCGCACATTGCCTTTCCACTGTAGCGATTGCAGAAACTTCATTGCAGCGTCTGTGTATTTTTTTTGCTGAAATTTATTCTTTTCGCAAATTGATTTTGAGAAGTGCTCTACAAGCAGAGGAATATCTTCCCGTCGTTCTCTTAGCGGGGGAACATGGATTGGAATAACATTTAACCTATGATAAAGATCCTCCCGGAAATTTCCTTTATTTATTTCTTCCTGGAGGTTTTTATTTGTTGCAGAGATAATCCGAACATCTACCTCAATTTTTTGATTGCCTCCGACTCTTTCAATTTTCCCTTCTTCTATCGCGCGCAAGACTTTTGCTTGGGCCTGGAGACTCATATCGCCGATTTCATCAAGAAATAAATTGCCGGAATCAGCTTGCTCAAATTTGCCTATACGCTGCTTTACGGCGCCTGTAAAAGATCCTTTCTCATGGCCAAACAATTCGGATTCAATCAGCTCATGCGGTATGGCCGCACAGTTTACCTCCACAAGTTCTTTGTTTGATCTGTTACTCTGTTTATGAATTTCTTGAGCTATCAGTTCTTTACCCGTTCCATTTTCTCCGGTTATAAGAATTCGCGCATCCGTTTTGGCTACTCTTTCCACCGTTTCCATAATTGAAAGAATTGCAGAACTGCCGCCGATTATTTTTTCCGAATAGGACAACTCTTTTCTAAGTTTTTTATTTTCTTTTACAAGTCCGGATTGCTCAACGGCGTTTCGAACGCTTATTAATAATTTATCCCTGTCAATCGGCTTTTCAAGAAAGTCGAATGCTCCGAGCTTAGTCGATTTAACAGCATTCTCAACGCTGCCGTGGGCGGAAATCATAATTACTTTTAGATCGATTTCTTTTTCGCGAAGCCAGTTCAAAACTTCAAAGCCATTCTTACTGGGCATTTGAATATCGAGAAGCAATGCATCGTAACTGCCGTACTCGAGTTTCTGCAATCCTTTAACAGAATCGGTTGTGTAATCGACAAAATAATCTTCGTATTCCAAAA
>JAKAHQ010000413.1 GCA_021814855.1 Bacteroidota bacterium
CGCTTTCGGTGGCCACTTGGAAATAATATAGATTCATAATTACGCTAATATTTACTGGGAGTAATTAATGCAGAGGAATACAAATTCAAATCGTACAAATAGAAACAATGCGGAAGATTTTTGCATTAAATAATTAACATTTATGCATCAAAATTAGTGTCTTAAAATAGTTTGCATTCTCAATGTGAAACGCATCTACTTTAATAAAGGGGAAATATTTTGAAATAACCAAATTATTTTCCAGGCATTTGATTTGATGTTTGTTAAGAAACAATTTAATCTTTATGGAACTTATAGATATTATTTCGACAATCCTCTTTTTTGGAGGCGGGCTCCTTATACTTGTTGTGCTGATTTCATTTTTCTCTTCCAAGATGAGAGGTGATAATCAGGAGTTGTATAGGAAAAATAAACGGCAAAGCCAGGCGTCAAAAAATATTATCCGACCTTTTAAATCTTCTGCACCCAGATTACCTGGAAACACGGGCGACCAGATACCGCAAATATTTCAGCTTGAACAAATCCGACCGCGCGAAATTAAAATGATTAGGAAACCTACAGTGCGGGAAACTTCGACCGAGGAAACGGCAAAATCGAAAGAACAGCAGAACGCCAACGGCGAAAAAAATCGCTACACAATTGTAAATGAAGAGCAAAAAAAAATTCGCGGCCAGGTTGTTAATTATCGCTGAAAGTAAAAATTCTTATCTCCGAAAGTTCAGTTCAGTTTAGCTTAAACACATTTCAATTTTTGTTGCAACATTTGATAAATGTTGAATCGAAAAAAAATTTTTATACTTGCATTATAAACATTGCTTTTTGTCTGAACTCAATTATATTTATCATATCAAAATGGGTGCAAAATGATGGTATCGGATCAAAACAAAATTATCTCGGCATTTACAATTGGTTACTTCACTTCTTATCTGCGCGACTATCTTGATGATAAAAACGCAACAATGGATGATTTTAAAAAGTCATTTCTAATTGAGCATAGCTGCGAGATTAATGATACGCTTTCGGGGTTGTACGAGGATGTTTTCGAGAAAAAGTGTGACACTACTTTTCAACAATCTTGCATCGATGAGATGAAAGATTCCATTAACTATGTAATCAATTCCACCTCGGATGAAATAAGCAAACGGGAAGATTCGTCTCTGGAAATGGCATTTCTTTCCGGCAGTTTTTTAAGCGTTGCCGATGCTGCGTTGCTTGATGAATTCGACAGATCAAAATTCGAACTTATTTGCGGTGAGCTTATTCATTCCCTTAACCTTAATATTGCTTGGCAGGAATTAGAGAAATTAATGATCGGACTTTCCTCTGGATCGCCAAATAAAAAATGTAATTCGAGGGACGAGCTTTTTTTAATGATATCCAGTAATAGCCCGGCCGCAAAAAAAATATACGGTTTTCAATATTTGATGGATAGACTTTCTTTGCAGCGGGCATTTGCTCACTTAACCGATGTCGGAATGTATCTGTCGTCTTTTATGCTTCTCTTTTCGATGGGGTATTGAAATTAATATGTTGTGCAACAAATTTTTATGTGTGCAATGAATATACTCCGCAAGCAAGTTACCTAATTGAAAAATGAAAAGTCCCGCTCGATGCGGGACTTTTTTTAATAACTAAGCGCAAACTATCCTTACGCTTTCATTCTTTTGCCTTTTTCTTCGGTAATAAAAATCCATCCAACAACCTTACCTATGTCTATTATTTCAAAATTGTTCCAATATTTTTTTGTGCGAACGTGCATAGAACTTGTATCAGAGGATGAAATCCTCTCGGCTTCTCTTATTATTCCTTGAATTCTTTCCTGCCATGCTTTCATATTTTTCACGCGAAGATCCACCCAGCCATCATGCGCCCACATTTCAATATTGCGATCGTTAAGCTCTAATTCATTGTCTCCGCGGAACGGAGGAATTTTTATGTCGTTCCCGCGCAAGAGAGATTTGCCGTCAGGCAATAAAATCGGAATCCCGATGGAAATAATTTCATTTCTCAGATTCGGATTGTCTTTCAACAATTCGTATATCTTTGAGGATAGCATCGACGCATCCGTAGCTATAATTTGTCCCATGTTTCCGCAGACACTCTTCAACAAATTAATTTCATGCAGTAATTTTGATAAACGCGGAGGGCCAAGCAGCTCAAACGCTACACTATTTACGCTGTGAGCTTTTTCAAGCTCGTCAAGTTTTTCAACCGCCCAATGTTGCATATAACCTGCGCGGTAGGTCGGGGCAAGCGTAGCGTTATCCAGCGCGTTAATTATATCATGACCCGTGTTGCCGCCCTTAATTTCAAAGATTACATCGTCTGCAATTTCTTCGGGTGTTACATATTCCATTTGACCTTGCGCAGTTATGGCTTCAAATTCTCCACGAGAGAATGTTCCGTTTTCACCCGTATCAATAAAGACGGATTTCAGCGATTCGCCCGTGCTCTCAAATTTCTTATCAAGTTTTATCCTGAATTTATCTTTTAATGAAACAGCATGTTCCAAAGGCACATCCATAATATTAATCGGACGATTTCCTTTTTTGATTTCGCCGTACTCAATCCTCTTCCACGCTATAGCTGCCGTCGGCTTAATTTCTTTTGTAATTGGCCCTTCGGGAGTTCTTCCCATCAAAAATAAAAGGAGTGAATGTGCCCCGCCAATCGACGATTTACTCAAGAGAACTCGCGACGGTTTTTCTTCGCTGTGGGTGTAAGGAATATTCAAGCCCATTCCTCCGGTGCCGCTTGTCCCGATCTTAAAATAAATTTTTGTTCCGGCAGCGCTCATCGAATTGTAAAGTATCTGAACATGTCTAATTAATTGCGGAATATAAACTGTGCACAAAAGTTTTTCCGTCTCTGCAGTTAATTCTTCCACAGCTGCGTTATGTTCAAT
>JAKAHQ010000414.1 GCA_021814855.1 Bacteroidota bacterium
TCGATGCCCGCGCGCTTGTTACCGCTATCGATAAAGTTTATCATGCGGATAGACTTGCAAACGAACTAAAGGAAGGTAAGTTGAACAGTAAGTAGAAAGAATTAAGGAGTAAGAAGCATATAGTAGTTCTAAATACCTCTTTAAATTTTGGAAGGGTCGCTTTAGACCCTTCCGTTTTTTTAAAAGTATAACTATTATAGCGTCGTTAAAAATTCTAACCAATTGTTTGGAAAAAAATTATGACAGCTCCCGCAAAATCAGCCAAATTATTTTTTGTCTTTTTGTTTCTCCTTTTAGTCGCAAACGGATTAAATGCCCAATCAATTTACGAACCGAGAGATTTATCCAAAGTAAAATGGTCATATTCCGATTTCGGAAAGATGTGGACTTTCGACTCCGTTCCCGTGGATAGTTTTAAAAACGAATACGGTTTTAGACCTTCACAGCAATGGCTCGACGACGTACAAATGTCCGCGCTCCAGTTTTCGAGCTTTTGTTCCGCCGCATTTGTTTCTGCCGACGGGTTGATAATGACAAATCACCACTGCGGAAGACATTGGCTGCCGGGTCTTTCACCAAAAGCCGAGGATTATCTTCGCGATGGATTCTACGCCAAAACTTTGAGCGATGAAATAAAGGTGCCCAGCGCCTACGTCGATCAGTTGATAAGTATTGTTGATGTAACAAAGGATGTTTTAGATGCAATGAATCCGGGCAAGGACAGTATGGAAAAAATTATGCTGCGCGATTCCAAGATTAAAGAGATCGAAAATAAATTTTCTTCGGGGACCGGCCTTGTATGCAAAGTTGTTCAGCTTTACAACGGAAGAAAATATTCTTTGTACGAATACAAACGCTATTCCGATATTCGTCTTGTTATGGCGCCAGATTTTCAAATAGCTTCCACCGGGTGGGATTGGGATAATTTTACATACCCGCGCTACGAACTCGATTTTATGTTCTTCCGCGCTTACGAAAACAACAAACCGGTTAAATGCGAGCATTATTTCAAATGGAGTAAAAAGGGAGCGCAAGAAGGCGAACCTATCTTTGTAATCGGGAGACCCGGAAGCACTCAGCGGCTAGCAACAATTTCCGAAATGGAATTCCTTAAAGACAAGATTTATAACTTCAACCTGAAATTTTATAACGAAATTTATAAAGTTTATTACGATCTTTTTAAAACAAGAAAGGAAAATCATTCCGAACTTTTGAATATGGTAATGGGAATTGGCAATGCAAGAAAATCTTACGCGGGAAGGTATATGGCTTTGCGCGACGAATACATTATGGCTAAGAAAAAAAGTTTTGAAGAAGACTTTCGGCAAAAAGTAAAAGTCGATCCCGATCTTGAAAAGGAATACGGAACCGTATGGCAGGCAATTACGGATAATATTAACGAGGAGAGAAAAATAATAGACGAGTATTCGGCATTAATGATGGGGCAGCGTATAAAAATTCCTTTTACAACAGCGGCAATCAACGCAATAAAATTTGCCAACCAGATGAAGCTTCCCGCAGAAGATAGAGAAAACGCATACAAACCCGATTCCCTGGACGCGACAATTCAAAAACTTTATCCTAAAGATATCGACGCGCAAAGAGACTCGATGCTTCTTGGCGCGCTTGTAAATTTTTTAAATTACGTTCTCCCTGCAGATCATTTTATTCGCAAGGATATTTTTAACGAAAAGACCGGCAGCGATGCAGTAAAGTACTTGCTGATAAATTCAAACCTTTCCTCAAAAGAAAAATTTATGAAATTTTTAAAGGATACAAAGCCGGAAGAAATACTAAACTCATCCGATCCCTTTATTAAGATGGTTCAATTCGGTTATAAACGGCGCGCGGAATTGGATCCGCAATTCAAAGAAATTGAAAATACTCTGGAAGTATTAAACCAGATGCTCGGCCAGGCGGCGTATAAAGTTTACGGAGATAAAATTCCGCCCGATGCAACTTCCACGTTAAGAATTTCCGACGGAAGAATAGAAGGTTATGAATATAACGGCACCATCGCTCCGGGCAAAACAACTTTTTACGGAATGTACGACCGTTGGAATTCTTTCGGCAGGAAAGAATATCCTTGGGGGCTTCATCCCCGATGGCAAAAAATTCCTGAAGGATTCGATCTCTCGCTTCCTGTAGGTTTTGCCTCGACAAACGATATTGTGGGCGGTAATTCCGGTAGCTCGGTTATAAATGAAAATAAAGAAGTTGTCGGTTTGGTTCACGACGGCAACCTTGAAAGTCTTGCCGGCGATTTTATTTTCTTGCCGGAAAATAACCGTACGGTTGCAACCGACTCTTACGGATTAATCGAAGCGCTTCATTATTATTTTAAGGCGGACCGGCTTGTTAACGAGTTGAGAAACAGCAAAATAGAATAATTAATTCTAATTACCGGCAACAAACATTATTCGGTTTGTCTCAAAAGAAAATTTAACCGATGCCCGCTTTTTAAAATATGCCGTTTTTATAAAGAGAACATTCCATTTCTTATTGTGAAAACGGCATTTTCTATTAAAAATCTCGGTTTAATTATAAAAACTCCCGGGCTTCTATTAGAATGTAGCGAGTTTCTATTAGGGGGTCGCGATTTTCAATTTAAATATCGTAGTTTAATAATAGGTGTTCATTAATTTCAATTAGAAAGTAATCAATTCTTATTAACGGTTCCCTATTTCCTATTAGAATATTATGGTTTCATAATAAGAACTTGCGGATTTCAATTAGAACGCTGCAATTTCTTATTGAATAAACGCGATTGTCCATTTAAATATCACGCTTCAATAATATGGATTGGCCGACGTCATGAAAGTGACCCTGCGATAAGAAAAGCAATCGATGAATGCAACGCTCATGGTTCTTTGGAGTATATTCAGGCTGATGTGACTGATTTA
>JAKAHQ010000415.1 GCA_021814855.1 Bacteroidota bacterium
ACCGGGAAATCATGATTTTCAAGAATAGTTGCGAGTCGGTCGATATCGCTGAAAATAAGCGTAGCGCGATTGTAAGTCGCGAATCTTCTTGCGAAACCGATAGTAAGCGCCTGTACATCAAGCACTTCCTTCGCGAAAGCAAGATCCGACAGCGATCCACCCCTTTCGATAATTTGTTTTGATAATCTTGATCTTGCAAGTGCGACAAGTCTCTCTCTCCTTCGCTCATGCGTTCTCCATAATTCTTCATCCGGAATCTCGTCTATTCTTTTCCATACTTCAATATCGGCGGGGTTCTGTAAAAACTTCTCTCCCAAATATCTGTAAAGCAGCTCCGACATATCGGTTGAGATATGCGAACGGATATGAACACCGTTTGTTATATAATCGATTGGTATTTCATCGAACGGAATACCCACAAATCCCGACATCCACATTTTCTTTGAAACAGTTCCGTGAAGTTTGCTTACACCGTTAACAGAACCCGCCATATTCATTGCGAGATGTGCCATGTTAAAATTGCTGGGCGCTTTATCGCGTATAATCGTTCCAAGCGAATAAAATGTTCTGTCATCAATCTTAAGTTCGTTCCTGTAATATCCGCCAAAATATTTTTCTACAAGATCGTTGGGGAAAATATCTATTCCCGCGGGAACTGGAGTATGCGTTGTAAATACATTAGAATAAAAATTTATATCCTTAGCTTCGCCAAATGAAAGTCCGTTATCTTTTATTAACGTGCGTATTCTCTCGAGTGAAAGAAACGCTGAGTGTCCTTCGTTCATGTGACAAACAACAGGTTTAATTCCCAGTTTATGAAGCAGGCGGATTCCGCCGACGCCTAAAACTATTTCCTGCTGAATTCTTGTTTCGTTGTTGCCGCCGTAAAGAGAGCGTGTAATTTTTTTATCTTCGTCGGAATTTTCCGGCACGTTCGTATCGAGCAGGTATAATGGTACCCTTCCCACCTGTATCTTCCAGACCTGCAGCGTTACCTTTCTTCCCGGGAAATCAAGATCGATTTTTACCGGCTCTTTTTTATCATCAACTACTAGAGTCATTGGCTGGTTGTAAAAATCCGTGATCTCGTAACGCTCCTGCTGCCATCCGTCGTTTGTTAAATATTGCTGGAAGTATCCTTCCTTATAACATAAACCTACTCCCACTAAAGGAAGTCCGAGATCGCTTGCCGATTTAAGATGATCGCCGGACAGAACTCCCAATCCTCCCGAATAAACCTGGAGGCATTCGGTTAATCCGAATTCCGCAGAGAAGTACGCGATGAATTTATCCGAGGTGTGTTTATAATTTTTCTGGTACCAGGTTTTTTCTTCCATGTAAATGTTGAATTGAACATACACACGGTTCATGTGTGAGATAAAACTGTCGTCCGAGGCGACTTCGTTTAATCTTTCCTGACTGATTTTGCCGAGCATTAATACGGGGTTGTGATGTGTTTCTTCCCAGAGTTTTCTATCAAGCCTTCTGAATAATTCTATCGCGTCGTGTTCCCACGTCCATAATAAATTATAAACGATCTCGCGAAGCGGCTCAAGTTTTTCAGGTAATGATGGTATTACGTTAAATCTTCCGATAAAATTGATCATTAATTCTCCATTAGAGTTCACAAGAAATGCACACAAATTTAACATTTTTTTCGAATTGCAAAACAAATAATAATTTTATTTTTTGGAACAAACATGAAATAAAATCAATTAAATGCTCTAATAAATTTCCATTTTTGATTTTTTTTACACAGTAATCGTTTACTTAAAATTATTTGAACAAAATTTTTTTCAGCTTGATCGGTTGGATGATATAACAAAACTCTTTTTGTAATTTTGATATATGGCATTACTAATTAGTTTTATTACCGGTTACTTGCTCGGCTCACTGCCGACGGCTTACTTATTATTGAAGAAACGAAACGGCATCGATATTACCAAAACCGGTTCGGGTAATGTCGGCGCGCTGAATTCGTTCGAGATTTCAAAATCAAAAACGGTCGGACTTACCGTCCTAGTCATAGATTTGTTAAAAGGTTTTCTAAGCGTAATGATTGTGAGGTTATTCATCAGCGATCTATTTATGCACCAGATGATAAGTTTGTGCGCAGCGGTTCTTGCCCACTCTTTTTCTCCCTGGATTGGATTTAAAGGCGGAAGAGGATTGGCTGCTGCAGCCGGCGGCGCTTTGGCTCTGTCGATTCCTATTCTTATAATATGGGCAGCGCTTTGGTCGCTTACAATGCTAATTAAGCGTAACGTGCATGTCGCAAATTTTTCCGCTACGTTGTTAACTATCCTCTGCTCTATTGCTCTGCCCTCGCAAATGAATAATTTTACTTTTCCGCACGCGCAAAATAATTTTGAGTTTGCATTTTTGGTTTCCTTAATGCTTATTATTATTTTAACAAAGCATATCGATCCCATGACAAAATTAATCCGTGAATCAATGAAAATTCCGAGGTCCTAATATGAATAAAACAAAAAAATTCCTTGCGGCATTATTATTATTATTTACCGCCGCTCACGCCCAGCAAGTCGCTTCAATTAATTCGGAGGCAAATCATTCGCAGCTTATTTCTCAAAGCAACGATCAAATTACCGAGGGAAGGCAGACATTAATTACAAAAACAGTCGCAGAGGTTAGTACCGCCGTTGTCGGTATTACAGTTACACAAATCCAGCAGTATAGAGATATCTTCAGCATGGATCCTTTCTGGAGATATTGGTTTGGCGACAGAGTTTACAATCAAAAAATTCAAGGCCTCGGCTCCGGTATAATCATTTCGCCTGACGGCTATATATTAACTAATGATCACGTAGCGGGCAACGCAGTTGAGGCAACTGTAACAATGACAAACGGCAAGCAGTACAACGCTAAGATTATCGGCACCGATC
>JAKAHQ010000416.1 GCA_021814855.1 Bacteroidota bacterium
GTGTTCGTTCCACAGCACCTTCAATTAATTCTGCTGCTTTCTGCATCTGGAAAGAATAATTAAACATCATTGCTACGGAGGAGATAGCGGCCAAAGGATTGGCTTTCTTTTGCCCGGCAATATCCGGGGCGCTCCCGTGAACCGGTTCGTATAAAGCGTACTTACTTCCGATGCTCGCCGAAGGAAGCATCCCGAGACTTCCGGTTATCATTCCGGCTATGTCGCTAAGAATATCTCCGAATAAATTGGAAGTTAATAACACATCAAACTGTTTTGGATTGCGGACAATCTGCATAGCGCAGTTATCAACGTACATATCGGCCAATTCAACGTCCTGGTAATTTTTATGAACTTCACGGACAACATTTCGCCAAAACTGCGAGACTTCCAGCACGTTTGCTTTATCGACCGAAGTAACTTTCTTTTTTCTCTCGCGTGCAAACTTAAAAGCCATTCTGGCAATTCGTTCAACTTCCTCGCGGGAATAAACCATTGTGTTAAATCCTCGTTCGGCTTCGATGCCTCTCGGCTGACCGAAATAAATTCCGCCGGTTAATTCTCTGAGGACAATAAAATCTACACCTTTCAAAACATCTTTCTTCAATGTGGAAGAATCGATCAAGGCATTGTAAATTTTTGCGGGACGGATATTCGTGTAAAGTCCAAGAGCTTTTCTTAATTTAAGAAGAGCTGCCTCCGGTTTTAAATGATGAGGAAGAGTTTCCCATTGATAACCGCCGACAGCGCCGAGGAATACGGCGTCGGAATCATAACAAACCTGCAGTGTTTCATCGGTCAAAGGGTTCTGATATTTTTCGTAGGAACATCCGCCGATTAATTGAGTATTGAATTCCAAATTTACGTTGAAACTCTCGGCAACTGCCTTCATTACTCGAACAGCTTCGTTAGTTACTTCCGGACCAATTCCATCGCCGGGAAGAAGAACTATTTTGTAACTCATACACCAACCTCTTCCTTTTTATTTTTCTTGAACAGCCAGCTCATCATACCTCTTAATTTTGCGCCAACAACTTCTATAGGATGTTCGCGGTTTTCTTTTCTCAGCTTGTCAAAATTTTTGCCGCCGGAGTTATATTCATTGAGCCATTCTTTGGCGAACTCACCGCTCTGAATTTCCGCAAGAATTTTTTTCATTTCTTTTTTTGTTTCGGCAGTGATCAATCTCGATCCTCTGCTCATACCGCCGTATTCAGCAGTATCGCTCACGGAATAATTCATTCTGGATAAACCGCCTTCGTAGTAAAGGTCAACAATCAATTTCATTTCATGCATGCACTCGAAGTAAGCTAATTCCGGAGCGTAGCCTGCATTAACCAATGTTTCGAATCCGGCTTTAATCAGCTCGGCAGAGCCGCCGCATAAAACAGCTTGTTCGCCGAACAAATCCGTTTCGGTTTCATCCTTGAAATTTGTTTCAATGACGCCCGAACGAGCGCCGCCGATTCCTTTTGCCCAAGCAAGAGCTAAATCTTTTGTATTTCCTGCCGGGTCTTGATTAACCGCAATTAAACAAGGTACACCCGATCCTTCAAGAAAAGTTCTGCGAACCAGGTGGCCGGGTCCTTTCGGCGCAATCATCATAACATTAACGTCGGCAGGCGGAACAATTTGTTTGTAATGAATATTGAATCCATGCCCGAATGCCAGCGTATCGCCGGATTTTAAGTTCGGTCCTATCTCCGCATCGTAAACAGCTTTTTGATTTTGATCGGGCAGAAGAATCATAATTACATCGGCCCATTGAACGGCTTCGGGAACTGTTTTAACAACTAAACCTGCTTTCTCGGCTTTTTCCCATGTAGCGGAAGTTTTTCTGAGACCGACACAAACATTCATTCCGCTTTCATGCAAATTTAAACTGTGCGCATGGCCCTGGCTTCCAAAACCAAGCACGGCAATTTTTTTTGATTTTAGTAAATCTAGGTTCGCGTCTTGTTCGTAGTAAACTTTCATTTTTATTTCCTCAATTATTTGTAATGTTTTCTTTCTTTTGAATTCTTGCCTGCTCCCCGCGTCTTAGCGCTACAATGCCAGAACGCGCCATTTCCTTTATTCCAAACGGTGCAAGTACGTTTATAGCCGCATCAATTTTATCCGGCGGGCCGGTTATTTCCACCATGATAGATTTGTTTGTAATATCAACAATATTTCCACGGAAGATGTCGCAAATGTTTTTTATCTCTTCCATCGAGCCTTTGTGGATGCCGACACTAACCAGCGCGAGCTCACGCTCGACATGATAAGTCTCCGCAAGATCTACAACCTTGATTGTATCAATTAACCTGTTCAACTGTTTAACCACCTGATCTATTATCTGGTCGTCGCCTTCGGTTACAATCGTCATACGCGATACTTCGGCAATTTCCGTTTCACCTATTGAAATACTTCTAATGTTAAATCCTTTCCCGCTAAACATAGTAGCGACTCTGTCGAACGCCCCGAAATGATTTTCTACAAGAACCGAAATTGTGTGTCTCATCTTACATCATTCCTTTTGGATTAAGCCGTTTAACCATCATGTCGGAAATTGAACCGCCGGACGGAACCATGGGGAAAACCATATCGGCTTTAACAACTTTAAACTCGATGAGCACCGGTCTGTCGTTTATAGCCATTGCTTTATCAAGAAGCTCATCAACTTCTTTCGGTTTATCCGTCGAATAAGATTCTATTCCGAACGCTTGCGCAACTTTTACAAAGTTAGGATTTGTAGCGCCAAGATCGGTAAAGCTGTATTTCTCGGCATGGAATAACTCCTGCCATTGTCTTACCATTCCAAGAAAACTATTATTTATAATTATGAACTTGACAGGTACCTTGTTTGCTACAGCAGTAGTTAATTCCTGGATATTCATTTGGAAGCCGCCGTCTCCGCTGA
>JAKAHQ010000417.1 GCA_021814855.1 Bacteroidota bacterium
AATTTTTTTCTATCTCAGATGGAAACAGCCCGGCAAACAAAGCGTTACGAGCGTAAGGCGTGGCAGTCGGAAGAATTGAATAATAATAATCTTTGCTGATGTTGAACATAGGCGCCAAATGTTTTTCCATTATAAGCCATTGATCCAAACGCAAACAGTCTATTACAAAAAAGAAAAGCGGTCCGTCAAAATTTTTTAGCTGCGGCAGAACATATTTTTCTACAATCCTGTTTGAAAGAACAGGACTATCCTCGGAATCCGGCGAATCGATCCATCCTTTGTACTCTCTCTCGATAAATTTACAGAACTCCTGGTTGCATTCTTTGCGCTGATCGACAAGACTTTGCTTAAGCCCTATCTCAGGATGAACATCCATTTCCATATCATAATTAACGAGCTTTAAATAAATATCTATCCAGTCGGTATAATCTGGGTCCATCATCAGGCGGCGCGAAATCTCGCTGAAGTCATGGAGATAATCTTTTGCAACATACTCGCCAGAGATTTTTTTACTCTCAAGAATTTTTTTACAAACCATAAGAACCTGTGACGGAAGAACAGGCTTGATAAGGTAATCGCTAATCTTGCTGCCGATGGCATCGTGCATTAAAGATTCTTCCTCGCTCTTGGTAACCATCACAACAGGAATGTTGGGATTTATTTCCTTAATCTGGGCAAGAGTTTCCAGGCCGCCGAGCCCGGCCATCATTTCGTCTAAAAAGATCAAATCGTACGGCGATTCTTTGACTTCGGAAATTGCGTCTTCGCCGTTTGTAGCCGTCTGAACTTCGTATCCTTTCTCGTTAAGAAAAATAATGTGGGATCGAAGAAGTTCTATTTCATCGTCGACCCAGAGAATTTTATGTCTTTTCATCAACATTGCCTGTAATAATTATTGAATAGAAATTCTAACATCCACACCGGCTTCGTTTGTAGTGGTTGGAGGAATTCGCGCGGCGCCCGCTGGTTCAATAGAAGTTCTTCTGTAAAAAATTGAAAGCGTGACCCGCTGGCTCATTACGTATTTTATTTTTGGTTCCATAGTCGTCGTAGTTTTTCCGTCCTGCGGAATTCCGGAATCTGTCCAGTCATCCATATTGTAAAGAACAGTCGATGTAACACCGCTGGTGTAGGAGAAAGAAATTTCCAAATCGTTTTTAAGCGACACACCGAATATAGGAATTTCAAAACCGGATTTTAACCAGCTTGCAGTTATATTAATATCTTTGGAATAAGACTCTGTAATATTGTGAGTGGAAAGTCCCAACCCGTAAGAAGTCTTAGAACTGTATTTCACCGAGCCTTGAAACGATCCGCCAAAAAGTTTATCGAAATCAAAAGTGATACCGGCTAAAGGATCGAAGCCGTAATCTACTTTTTGAGTTTGAATTTCATTAACACCGCTAGGATCCACTTTGAATCCTTCACTGTAAGTTGAGGTGTAAGAATGGTCGATAGTGATTCTTTTTGCAAAACTAAACAGTTGATATTTTTCCAATCCGCTCCAGCTGAACGACCAGTTTGGCCGCGGGATATATTTACTTAGATTACCGAGAAGCGGAATTTTTTGAAGTAAAGAAAACGATTCGACCCCTTTAAGAAATGCTTGAGATAAGTTCGCATTCGGATCTGCAGCAGTTGGGTCATAAAGTTCATGTACTTTCTTTATTCCATTTTTAAATACCGAAAAGATAAACGACGGAGGCAAAGAAAGAAACGACCGGTCGATAGTTCCGGTTGTAAGCTGGTTAAGTACCGATGCAGCACCCGTAATTGAATCTGTTTGTATTGTTACGGATTTGTTAATGCCCCATCCGACTTTCCAGTTAAACTTAATTTGCGCGCCTTCCCATAACGGCTTGGATGTTGAAAAATCTATATTGTTATTCTGCGTGTATGTATCCGTAAAGTTTCCTGCTCGCGCACGGGGGCCAATATCGTTTGATAAGCCAAGCATGAATAACCTGCTTGGACCTTTATCATAAGATTGTGAGAAGCCCCAGAAATTATTGAAGCCGGTGCCGTCGCCTTTTAATCCGCCGCCGGTGTAAGAATTATTCTGACTTATATTAACTGTAATCTGATCGTAGTCTAACAAAAAGGTTTTTATAAATAATTTGAGATAATCGAGCGAGGCCATCAGTTTACCGGAAATGCCGCCAGTGGAATCCGGCTGGGCGTTTTTCAACGAGTCGGCATGAATCTTTGATGTATCCGGATGCAAAATATTTTTACCCGGTTCGGTTTCCTTTTCCGGTCCGACAGGCACAACATCATCTCTTCTGCCGGTTCTTCTGCCGGTTCTTGTTTCGCCTACAGCTTGATGACGGAATTGCGGGGGTATTCCATCCTGGGCTGTTCTAACTTTTGCTTTCGGTTCGCTCTCTTTAAACAAAGGCTCGAATATTGATTTTAACCTAATTGTTAAGCTCGCGTTAATTCTCGATGAATAACCGGCACTTTTACCTAACTCTCCTTGTTGAAAATTATTCTGCCAGTTGTAATCCGAACTGTAACCGGCATTTAAACTTACATAACGATTGAGATCAAAGATTGACGGAATTTTAGGACTTGTACGAAGATCGAAAGATTGTTTATAATTATAATCACGGCCGAATAACTGTCCGCCAAAGATGGAGCGCCAAATTTGTCCTTCTGATTTTTCGCTTGTGCTATCCGCAAGCAAGTAGGCAAGCGTAGAGCTGATATTAAAATTGTAATTCAAAGCAAGATTCCAGAAACCGCCTTCGGTAAGCATCCAGGAAAAACCCGCTCCTCTCGTAGTTACAAAATCTCTTTGGATATTCGGCTTAGGCAGCGCCACTGTATCCGACGTTGCGTTCAGCGGACGTGACTGCGAGAACGATCTTTTCCGGTTAGCCGTAACTGAAGCAGTAA
>JAKAHQ010000418.1 GCA_021814855.1 Bacteroidota bacterium
TCTTTTAGCAACCAAAGAGAAAACCTAATTGAACAGAAACTTGAACCAACAAAAATTTATTAGATTAATTTTGTTAGCAAAAACGCCCCGGCAGAAATTGCGGCCGAAATCGGAATAGTAAGTACCCACGCCCAAATAATTTGACCGGCAACTCCCCATCTTACGGCGGTTAATCTCTTGAGCGAGCCGACTCCCATTATTGATCCCGTGATAGTATGAGTGGTACTTACCGGAACACCCAGCGCAGTCGAGAAAAATAATGTTGTAGCCGCGCCAAGTTCTGCACAAAAACCGTCGACCGGACGGAGTTTTGTAACGCGCTGACCCATAGTTTTAACTATTCTCCATCCACCGGACATTGTTCCGAACGCCATAGCCGTATGGCAAGCGAGCACCACCCAGAGAGGAATGTAAAACGAATCAATTATTTTGGAACTGAAAAGAAGCCCGGCAATAATTCCCATAGTCTTCTGCGCGTCGTTGCCGCCGTGGCCAAGACTGTAAGCCGCAGCCGAAAGTAATTGTCCTTTACGAAATACATGATCGACCTTTAACGGATGGCTTTTACGGGAAAGACGGTATACAATCACTCCGATGATTAATCCCAATATTAAGCCGAGCGTCGGAGAAAGAATTATGAATAAGACCGTTTTGAAAATGCCGTCGCCGACCAAAACTGAAAAGCCGCTTTTAACAACAGCGGCGCCTATCAATCCTCCAATCAACGCGTGCGACGAACTTGTTGGTAAACCGAAATACCAGGTAATAATATTCCACGCCACGGCGCCAATCAAAGCAGCAAATACTACGGATGAATCGACTATGTGAATATCCACAATTCCTTTGCCGATTGTGCCGGCTACATGAAGACCAAAAAATAAGAAAGCTATAAAATTGAAAAAAGCCGCCCAGATAACGGCATATTTTGGACTGAGAACCCTTGTAGATACAACCGTAGCAACGGAATTCGCTGCATCATGAAAGCCGTTTAGGAAATCGAATAATAACGCAAGACCGATAAGAAGAAGAACCGCTATAGTCATAATTAAGCCTGTTTAACAAGAATGGATTCGACAATTTTTCCAACGTCATCGCATTGATCGAGAACTTTTTCCGCAACTTGAAAAATGTCTTTCCATTTCATGATATAGATGGCGTCGTTATGCTCGCTGAACAGTTCGGCAATAACATCGTTTCTAAGCTGGTCGCCTTCGTCTTCGATTAAATTTACTTCGTTGCAGAAGCGCTGAATCTTTTTGACGTCCTTCATATCGCGCATGCCTTTAACCGCTTTTACAAGAGCTTCAACGGATCTGTTTATAAGCTTAACTTCTTCCCTGAATTTAGGATTAATTTCCGTCACCTTATAAATTTTCATGTGGTTCGAAACTTTAAGAATATAATCTATAACGCTGTCCAACTCGTGCGCGAGCGAATGAATATCTTCTCTGTCGATTGGTGTAATAAAAGTTTTATTAAGTCTTTCTACAATGTTAAACACAACACTGTCGGCAGTGCGTTCGATTTCCTTAAGTCTCTTAACATCGTCTTCGCTAAAAACCGCTTTGCCAATCATTTCGTTAAAATGGTTTGAAGCGGCAACGCAATGCGACGCAAGCTCATCGAACATATCGAAAAATTCGTACTCTTTTGGCAGTAAGCTGAAACCCATAATATTTACCTGTTTATTAAAAATGATGAGTGCAATTTTAAAGAATTTGTTCCGCAAAAACTATTAGATTTATAAACCAGGAGCTTTGGGGCCGTCCCCATTTGTTTTTTCATTTTCAAATAACTTGATGACGGCGAAAATTACCATGATAAAAACTGCAACGAAAAATTAAATGAGAAGTGATTTATTCTTGTATTATGATTTGTGTTCTCAAAAGTCGAGCAGTCTAAGAAATCGATGCTTAAAAATGATGGGGAATTGTTTTTGCATATACCAGATTTCAAAATCAATTTAGCTTTTGGAAGGAATTGTAAAAACAAAGCGGCTGCCTGCACCTTTGGTACTGGTAACAAATATTTCTCCGCCGTTTTTATTTACAAGTTCCTTGCATAAAACAAGACCGAGTCCGGTGCCCTTTTCGGATGCAGTGCCTTCCGTTGTAGAAATATTGTTCAAAGAAAAGAGTTTCTCCATTCTATCCGATGAAATTCCGATTCCGTTATCTTCCACCGCGACTTTTATATTGCCGTTTGATTTTTCCGTAAGCACGGAAACTTTGCCGCCGGTTGGCGTAAACTTGATGCCGTTAAATACAAGATTTCTTATAACCGTTCGAATCATTTCCTCGTCGCCGTATACCTCAAAACGATTTTCGACATTCGTGTTCAATTCGATTTTTTTATTTTTGGCAACGGAATCGAAGAGGAGAAAAGTTTGTACAATTATATCCGACAGATCAAAATTCTTAGGATTGAATTCTATTCCGCCTATTTGCGAACGAGACCAGAAAAGCAAATTTTCAAGAAGTCTGTAAGTCTGCTTGCTCGCTTTATCGATCTGGTTTATAAATCCTATCTTCTCTTCCTCATCCAGGTTTTTATATTCATCAAGAAGTATTTCCGTATAACCCAAGATAACATTGAAAGGGTTTTTCAAATCGTGGGCGATGATTCCGAAAAATTTATCTTTAACTGTATTTAACTCCTGCAATTTTTTATTCGCCAATTTTTTGGAATGATACCGGCTGTAAGTAATCAACGTTAGAATTATTATCAGAATGGCTATGATGATAATGTAGTCTCTCTGCGTTTTTTCTCTTTCAATATCTTTGGTAAGCAAAGCATTTTCTCGTTCGGCTTTTTCGGCTTTATACACGGCTTCCATTTCCGTAATCATGGCAATGTTATCATGCTTGTTCACCGAGTCTTTCAGTGTCTGA
>JAKAHQ010000419.1 GCA_021814855.1 Bacteroidota bacterium
ATTGGTTCTAAAATTTTTTTCTTCCGGTCTTTCCATTGTTTTTTAATTGTAATGGTGGGCAGATAATACTCTATGCTTTTTGCTTCAAGATTTATTACGGCTTTAAATTCTTGACGGGGTTTTGTATAAAGCGCGAACCACTTTCTTTCGCTCGCAGAATTTGATTCCGGATTCATGAATTCCTTATAGAGATTTTGTGACACAAAATGTTTTTAATACAAACAATCCCGAATCATTTGAATTAGCTGCTGCTGATCAACCGGTTTGGCCACAATATTATCTACACCTAGTTTAGTGTACTTGCGGGTAATCTCTTCGTTTAGTTTTGCCGATATAACAATAATAGGAATAGTTTTATTCATTTCTTTTTTTTGTATAGCCTCAACTAATTGAATGCCGTTCATCAAAGGCATATCATGATCCGTGATAATGATTGTCGGTAAAAGTTCTTTGTACATGCCGATGGCTTGATAGCCGTTATCGGCAAATTTTGCTTCGAAATTGGGCAGCGCAACCTCAATTATTTTTTTGTACCATGCGCGTACGCCATGATCGTCTTCCACTAGAAGAACCAAATTTTTTGCTTCAGGAATTGTGAAATGGAATTCGCTTCCCTCATCAACCTTGGAATAAAACCAAACCTGACCATTATGCTTGTCTACAATTTCCTTCACTAGCGTTAGACCAAGTCCGCTTCCTTTTTCTCCTCCGGTTCCAACTAATGAAAATTTCTGATCGATTCTAAAAAGCTTTGATTGATTTTCTTCCGAGATGCCTAATCCTTCATCTCGTACAACAATTTCGATCATCCCTTCTTTAAAACGGCTTGAAGAAAGATGTACATCTCTTCCTGCCGGGGTAAATTTGATTGCATTACTGGTAAGATTTAAAATAGCCTGACTTATTAATCTTTCATCTGCGTTAATGTAAAGATCGGAAGGAATGTCGATACGAACATCAATATCTTTTCGAACAGCGCTGCCGGTTAAAGATGTAATAGCATTGGAAACTACGGATTTTACATTGAGCCGAACCGGCTCTACTTTAATTCGACCTGTTTGTAAACGCGACCAATCGAGCAGGCAATTAATTAAATCGAGCTGGGACTTTGATGCATCATAAATGTAATGCAGATATTCGTTTTTTTCGTCTTCGCTCAGATCGGATTCATTAAGTAATATTTCGGAAAAGCCAAGAAGTGTTGTAAATGGGGCGCGAAGATCATGTGAAATTATTGAAATAAATTTATCCTTTGAGATATTCAATTCCTTCATCTCGTCGAGTTTGCTCTTCAATTGCATTTCACTCGATTTAATATCAGAAATATTCACAACCGCGCTTCGAATTTCTTTTATATCACCGTTATTATTTTCTCGATCAACTAAGGAAAATTCTTTGAGCCAGATGGTTTCGCCGTTTTTAGTATTAACTTTGTATGAGAATTCTATGCTGGTTTTGGATATATTCTTTTCTAGCTCTAGAATATGTTTTTTAACATTTTCCTTATCGTCTTCACTTACTAAAGAATGTAGTTTGTCCGGCAATGATTTTATTTCTGAAGGAGAATAGCCAAGTATATTTTCTACAGAAGATGAAATGCGATAATCATTATTACTACTAAAGGAGTTAATTACGAAGAAAACATTCTTCATTCCCCCTAGAAAATTGATATAATTGGAAAAGTCTAAATTCTCATGTCCCATATAGAACAGTTTCAAGTGATAGCTGATTTAAATATAATAAATTAGGCTTAATACTGCATTTGAACGATTTTTATTTTTTTAGAAACTTTATTTAACATCATTGTGTTGCGTACAAAAAAATATCGGAACTATGCTAAAAAAAATATTTATCCATATGTCATTTGGTTTGTATCTAACCTCCGTAAGCTTTGGTCAAGAGCTAAAAGGAACCATTTCCGGAAAGGTAATAGATCAGGTTACAAAAGAACCCATTCCCGGTGTAAATATCAGAATTTCGGGAACAAAGATTGGCACCTCATCGGATGTCAACGGTGAATTTTCGCTTTCAAAACTTGAGACTAAAAGTTATCAGATACAAGCCTCCGCAATTGGATATTCGGAAAAAGTAATTTATGATGTAGTTGTAAGTAATGCCAGACCGGTTAATCTTCTTATTCAATTAACCGAGGCGCCAATCGAACTTAAAGAACTGACTATCCGATCAGACTATTTTAACGTGAATCCTCTTGAGCTTGGAAGTACGGCAAATTTCAGCAACGAAGAAATTCGGAGAGCGCCCGGCGGTTTTGAAGATGTTGTTCGCGCGCTTTCGGTTTTACCGGGAGTGGCGCAGGCAAGCGCAGGTAGAAATGATCTTGTGGTTCGCGGCGGTGCGCCTTCTGAAAATCTTTTTTTAATTGATGGATTTGTTGTTCCAAACATTAATCATTTCGGTACGCAGGGCGCCACAGGCGGACCAATTAGTTTTGTTAATTTGGATTTTGTTCGTGAAACAACCTTTTCGAGCGGCGGTTTTTCTGCGGCTTACGGAGATAAATTATCATCAGTTCTAAATATTGATTTGCGCGATGGAAGAACTGATAGAATTGGCGGGAAGGCAACAATTTCTGCTTCTGAATTCGGAATTAATTTAGAGGGACCGCTTGGATCAAAAGGGAATTTTATTTTTTCTGCCAGAAGAAGCTATCTCGATTTTATTTTTAACGCCGCCGGTTTCAATTTTATTCCGGAATACTACGATGTGCTTTCCAAGTTCACTTTCGATTACAGTTCAAAAGATCGACTTTCTTATTTGTTCATCGGCGCTTTCGATAACGTAAAGTTTAATAATAATAACTCGGATGATCGCTATGAGAATTCGAGGATTCTTGGAAGTAATCAAAACACCTACGTGACAGGAATCTCAT
>JAKAHQ010000420.1 GCA_021814855.1 Bacteroidota bacterium
CACGGCGTTAGGGGATTCGGCATAACCACCACTTACAGACTCGGTGTTATGTTAATGGATTTGGAACGGCCGTGGATTTTAAAAGGAAGAAGTATGGAACCCATACTCAGTCCTGATCTTGATTACGAAAGAATCGGCGATGTGATGAATGTTGTATTTTCCAACGGGTGGATAGTTGAAGACGACGGCTCCGTAAAGATTTATTATTCCGGCGCCGATACAAATATTTGTTTGGCAGAGACAACAATAAATTATCTTTTATCTGCATGTAAGCTATGAAAAAACCGCAGCTAAATTTTTTTAATCTTGTTATTGTCGTTGCTCTTCTAGTTGCTGCCTCCTATATAGATTCCTGCGGGAAGGATAAACAAGAAGCAACCGACAACAAACTCGTTCTTGTTTATCCTTCCCATCTTGATAATCTATACGAGGAAATTGAAGTCGGCGGAAAAAAGTTAGGCATAATTCATATCTACAGCGACTACCCCGATTACAAATGGATCGAAGCAAAAGGCGAAGGAATTGCCTGTATAGATGATGTAGCCCGCGCGGCGATATTCTATTCTCAATACTATAGTTCTAACCATGAAAGAATTTATCTGCACAAGGTTAAAATGTTAACCGAATTCATTTTGTTTATGCAAGCGCAGAATGGTTATTTCTATAATTTTATTGAGGTGGATTATTCAATAAATAAAACTTACAAGACGAGCGTTGCCGAACCGAATTGGTGGAGCTGGCGCGCTGCTTGGGCTCTCTCGGAAACATATAATTTATTTGCTCAAAGCGACCCGGCTTTTGCAGATCAAATAAAGAAAAGCATGGATAAGCTCTTTAACACAATTAAGAAAAACTTGCCTGTTAAAAAGAATGTAAAAGAGATTGCCGGATTCGAAAGACCGCTGTGGCTGCAGGGAGAAACCGGCGCGGATCAAACTTCCATACTAATATTAGCTTTGACAAATTATTTAAAAATTAGTAAGGAACCGTCACTACTAACGTATTTAAACGATCTATGCGACGGCATTCTGAAAATGCAGGAAGGAAGCGAAACTAATTTTCCTTACTGCGCTTTTATGAGCTGGGAAAATCTCTGGCATGCGTACGGCAATTCGCAATCATACGCGCTCTTAAAAACTTACGAAGTTACACACAACAAAAAATATTTACATGCCGCGCTTAAGGAGATTGATAATTTTTACCCGTACATCATTAAAAAAAATTATCTCAATTATTTCTCAATCAGAAAAGAGGGCGGTAATATTATTGCCGATGAAATGAATCAGTTCTCGCAAATTGCCTACTGCTTAAGGCCAATGATATTTGCGTCGCTTGAAGCGGCTAAGATTACCAAAAAGAAATTCTACTCCAACCTGGCCGGCAAGTTGAGTCTCTGGTTCTTCGGGAAAAATATTTCCGGTGAAAAAATGTATGACATTACAACCGGCATTTGTTTCGACGGAATAAATAATCAGAATAGTTTAAATAAAAATTCCGGAGCGGAATCGACAATAGAAGCGCTGCTTAGTCTATCGGCAGTGCAGAATAACAAAGCGGCGTTTTCTATTGTGGAAAAATACTTGGAGCATAAGTGAATTTAGAAAACAACAGCTTTCTCAAACCGAAAATATTTTTTTTATTGGTTGTTCTCCTGGCTATACAGCCCCGATTATTTTCTCAGAAAATAACCAACAAGGATATAGCCGTTAAGTACAACGGCAATGCAAAAGTAGAAGTGGGAAGCCCGTTTGTCGGCGTTGAGTTCCACCATAGTATGCCCGTTCCCCAGCGAATAAGTTTTTATTACCCGATAGCCAACAGTTTTGATCTCAGCACGGATTACTGGAAACGTGATACAACATTTATCTCTTCCTTGAGATTAAAAATTAATAACGGAGAAGAACATAAAATAGGCGCTGAACCGTTCAAACTTGAGGTGGCTCCGTACTATGCGGTGTTTTCAAAAATATTTAAGGACTACTCCGTAAAGATATCGTACAATTTCTCCAGGAATCAATCCGCGGCGATTGTAACTTACGAATTAACCAATCTGGACAATCATTCAAACAGATTTGAATTCTTGACACAATATTTTTTAACTCTTAGGACATGCCATACATATGATTATGCAGATAAAATAAAACCCGGGTTCAACCAAGATAAGTCCGCGTTGTTTGTCGAATATGAAAATAGAGGCACCGGCAACGCGCGAATATTTATTGCCAATGCAGGTGAACGCGCCGAGAAGTGTGAGCTATTGAATGAGCCGACCGGAATTCAAGTTGATAATCGCAAAGTTGAAAATCCTTCGATCAAATATTCGTTCAAAAAAGATTTGGCCCCTTACGGTAAAATGACGATTGTGCAAATCATCGGTTCTGTAAAACCGGGCGAAGAGCAAAAAGTTTCGAAGTACATGGCTCATAACTACGAAAGGGAAATCAAGGATTATTCGGATTATGTTTTAAGCAAGAATAAAAAAGAAAACGAAATAAAATTGAACAACCCGGTTATGGATCATTCCGTTTATTGGGCAAAGGCAATTCTCGCTGCAAATACTCATTACATTGACGGCGCATTCGAGCCGATGCCGTGCCCGGCAGAGTATAATTTTTTCTTTACACACGATGTTTTGTTAACGGATTTAGCCAACGTTAATTTCGATCTGAAGAGAGTAAAAGATGATCTTACATTCATAACCAATCATGCCGATAAAAATTTTGTGATTCCTCACGCGTATTATTGGAAGGACAGCACATTTAAAACAGAGTATGCCGACGCCGATAATTGGAATAACTACTGGTTCATAATTCTTTCGGCGAAATATTTAATGCACTCTTCCGATACGACTTTTCTTAACCGGATTTATCCGTACTTAGAAAAAAGTCT
>JAKAHQ010000421.1 GCA_021814855.1 Bacteroidota bacterium
ATAAAATTTTTGAACTGTTTGGAGGTATTTCCTCATTCTTAGAAGGAGAATAACAAATAACATCCGAACTGTTCAGACCAAGATTCGCAACCGCTTCGTATAGACTCGAAAAGACCTTATTTTCAGATGTACTCCGATTTGCATAAACACTGAAGTTGTCTAGATATGCCGAACCGACCCCGGAATTGTGAAGTATAATTTTAATGGGTTTATCGGATTGAATTTCTCTATCAATTTTTAACGACGGATGTACAGAAAGTTTTTCTTGTTTACGGATAGAATAATTTTTCAACAGCTTCAAAAATCCGGCGAATACTGCCAACATTACACCGAAAATCAAAGCTACAAGTTCAGGCTTCATTTATCTATTTCCATTTTTCGGTAAAAACTTTGCCGTCAAATATAACGCGTCCCAATTTTAAATTATTGGGACGCGTTATTTACTTGCTTTCAAAAATTAGGTAATTACTTTGCACTTATCAAACTTGTGAACCCGTAGGCACCAACTGTGAATTTAGCTTGTCCATCGGAAACACGAATATTTTTTTCTCCTTCCATGCTTTTTTTACTGTCGGTAACATACATTTTTAGTTCTTTTATACTTGAAGGCAGCCCCCTTATAGTTACCGTTCGCGATGCGCCATGGTTAACAATGTGGATTGAGTAAATTCCATCAGCAATATCTCCAAAAGCCGCGCAGCTTAAAATATTATTGTCGCATTTTAATGGAAGAATATATGAGCCTGCCGGAGTTATTCCGAGTTGTTTTAAATTCCAAAATCTTTGTGTTGGATGCAGCGGTCCCTCGGTTCTATAAATTCCTCCACCGGTAAGAAGTGAATAATCGGAAGTAAGCTGCCATTGAAGAATAGATTGAACGTGCGCAACCTCACAGGCACGCACATATATATCAATTTCATCCATAGCAAATGCAGGTTCTAAAAATATCTGCGGATACTGATGTGCCTGGGCGTCGGTTCCGCCTTCTCCAATTAACAAGGGAACATTCAATTCTCTTGCGGCATCGGACCAATTTGCGAGCGTCCAATTATCGCATCCTCTCCATGCATGAAATGATATAGCGCCGATATACTGATGCGTAGCCGGGTCATCAAGTGCCGGTTGTATAAAATCTATTGTTGTAGCATCGGAATTATCGCCAAGCAGCATCTTTGTAGATAAGTCCTTAGAAGCCAAAAAAGCCCCGAGCTTTTTAATAAAGTCCGCATGCTCTTGGCCTGTCATTCTTACGTTGATTCCGAGATCCGATTCGTTAAATGAGAAAAGTTCCGGTGAGACACCGTAAGCCTCTTTCAAATAGATAAAATACTCTCCGATAGATTTAATTATGCTTCTCATTTTTTTCTGGTTAAGAGGATTGCCAAAAATTCCGTTCTCGTTTCTAAAATTCATTTCGCCTTCAATTGCCCAGGCAGGCGGATACCATGCGCTTAAGATTATCGGGATATGTCTCTTGTAAAGCTTCCGGGCCATTTCCATTGCGCTTCGTACATTTTCATCAAGCTTACCGTCGCGCGCTGCATTTAACGGATCAACTCCTTCAACCGGATGCCAATTGTACCACGGCATATCAACGCGAGCCCATTTCACATTAAGATGATCCAGGCAATAATCAATTACAAGCGAGTCAAGTTTTTCATTTTGAATACGAAAGTTGCCGCCGATGCCGTCAAATTCTCTTCCGGGTTTATCCGAATCAACAGTTATTAGTACCGGGGTTCTATCAATTTCTCCCCCGGCTTTTATTACAAATGTGTTTTCACCAATCTGCCCTTCTTTTGTGTGTCCGGTTAATATCCCTAAATAAATTCTTTCGTTTGGATTTCCAAATCCTCGGTTTCCTCTTTGAATAATAATTTCTGTAGACTTTTCAACTTTTACTTCAAGTTTTCTTGTCTTTGATACAACTCGAAATCCTTTTACTGAAGCTTGAATAAGAAAATTTCTCAACATAAACGCGTTTGACATCCGCCCATTCGTTCCGGGGAAAAGCGAAACCGGCTGCATTGTTGATGCGGTTGAATCTATTAATTCGATTTTCGCGTTTTCAAACACATCAGGCGGAAGTGTAAAACATAAAAAAACGCCTGTCAGCGTGGTATCTTGAACTGCTTTGACTTTTACATTTACTTTAGCCATTGCATCGCCGGTGTCCTCAACAGTCTCTGTAAAAGCGAACTTTTCCATTTCGGTATTAACAATTTGTTTGTTACCGATTCTGACATAACCGGGCCTCTGCCTTTCTTTACCTGTTTGAATTACTTCGGTCATATTGGATCCAATTAAACACAAGCTGGAATTAACTTCCATCAATTGACCTTCAATTCGTATACCGTTTAAATTTCCCCATGCCGTAAATTCAGCCTGCCCAAAAGTTTTGTTCAGATTACCCCCAAGCAGCAATAATACTGCGGAGATATAAATCACAAAAATTTTGACCTTGGTAAATTTTTTTGAAGTTAGTATTTGGTTCGAATTAATTTGATTTGAAATTTGAAAACCGTTCATCTTGCAGATTCGATTCATAAGTATCTCCGATCTGTTAAATAATAAGGACGTTAAATTACTTTTGAAGTTACAGATAAAAAAAAGCGCACTCAAATTTTTCTGACAACATAAATCAACAACCTCTTTGAGGTTCAATGTTTTAGAATGACTGGATGTGAAAAGAATTTGGCATCGGGAAAAATTAATCCGAACAGACCAAAATCATTCAGGAAAAATTTATTCAGCAGGACTATTTGATAATTACTCGATAGATATTTCATCGAACAACATCCAGGCATTTCTACCGGAATTAGCATGCCAGTTTGGGCAAGAGCCAATATTCTCCGCCACGATTTTCACGTATCTAACTTTA
>JAKAHQ010000422.1 GCA_021814855.1 Bacteroidota bacterium
CCAGGACCGTGCGGTTCGTCATTACAATTTTACTAATCCTCTTGCCGGAACCGGCGGAATTGGTTATTGCCTAATTGATCACAATTCGTTTGTAAACGGTATGGGATTTCACGGATTACTTTCGCTTGGTAACTTAGGCGGTAAAGCTATTATCACTAATAATTTATTTAAGGATGGATTTGCCGCGGGCGAAGATTCGACCGACGCAACCCGTACTGCGGAATGGGGAAATACCGGCGAGTTTTATCCGAACGGTTTACATAGAATGTGCTGGATTTTTAATGCGCCGGATTCCACCACACAGTGGACTGTAAGCAATAATTATTATGCCATATCACCAGACGGTCAAGCGTTTTTCAACGCTCATACCAAAGAACCTATAACTGCAGGTCAGCCGCTTTCATGGCATATTAACAAACGCCTCGGCGCAGATTCTACCAAAGCGTTCACAAAGGTAGATCTTACAATGGCTAAAATTCCAAAACTCATGACTGCTATGATGGAATGGTATGTAACTCCAAAACCTGCGGGCGCCGGAAAAACCAAAAATACTCCCGGCGGCGGATGGACCAGGGCATACGACATGGATCGCCGTCCGTATAAATTTTTCATCGATACAATGGATTGCTCTTACGGTACCACTGTTGCTGCTTATACAGGCGCTGAAAAAGGATTTCCTGCAGGCGATTTGAACTGGTATCCTACATTAAAAGCATTATGGGATGCCGGCGGTTCGGTTGTAGATGTTAAACAGGTTGATCAATTGCCAACCAGCTTTACACTGGAGCAGAACTATCCTAATCCTTTCAACCCGACTACAAAGATAGCTTACAGCGTTCCTAAGGAATCGAAGGTTAAACTGGAAATCTTCGATATACTTGGAAGAAGCGTTGAAACCCTTGTTAATCAGGTTCAGAAAGCCGGAAATTATTCCATCGAATTCAATGCAACCAAACTTACTTCGGGAATTTATTTTTACCGTTTATCCTCTCCCGAACAAATGGTTACAAAGAAAATGCTCTTAATGAAGTAATTTTGATTTCATGCTGCTTTATAAGCATCCGGTTGTTGAATAAACGGCCGGATGCTTTTTTTATTATATCCGCGAAGCCGGTTTGAATAGAACCGGCTTTTTTATTTATTTACATTAGAAAAAAATTACAGCCGGCTGTTTTGTATTAGGATTAATGTTGTATGTTTATGAATCCGCGAGTATAGCCGAATTCCAAAATTCATAGGATTTTAAAATGAGCCAAGAAAATTACATCGCCTCCGAGAGTCGTTATGAAAAAATGAATTATAGACGCTGCGGCAAAAGCGGAATTAAACTGCCGGCTATTTCGCTTGGACTCTGGCACAACTTCGGCGGCGTGGACACTTTCGAAAATTTTCGAAAAGTCTTGTGGAAAGCTTTCGATTTGGGAATCACTCATTTCGATTTAGCCAACAATTACGGTCCGCCTCCCGGATCCGCGGAAGAAAATTTTGGAATAATTTTAAATAAAGATTTTTCTTCTTATCGCGATGAGATGATTATTTCTACAAAAGCCGGTTACTATATGTGGGCTGGTCCATACGGCGATTGGGGTTCACGGAAATATTTGCTTGCCAGTCTAGATCAAAGTCTAAAACGAATGAAGATAGATTACGTAGATATTTTTTATTCGCACCGCCCCGATCCCGAAACTCCGCTCGAAGAAACTATGGCGGCGCTTGCTCATGCGGTTCACAGCGGCAAAGCTTTGTACACCGGTATATCAAATTACCCCGCCGAGCAAACAGCTAAAGCTGTTATGCTTCTGAAAGAAATGGGAGCGCCGTGTTTAATCCATCAGCCAAAGTACTCGATGTTTGAACGCTGGGTTGAAAAAGGATTGCTGGATGTACTGGAAGAAAATGGCGTCGGCTGCATACCTTTTTCGCCTCTTGCTCAGGGACTTCTAACCAATAAATATTTGGAAGGCATACCTGAGGGTTCGCGCGCATCCAAGGCACATGGATTTTTAAAACCAACCGATATAACGGACGAGAAAATTTCTAAGGTAAAAAAATTAAATGAGCTGGCTAAGAAACGTAATCAATCTCTTGCGCAGTTTGCTCTTGCCTGGTTATTGAAGGATTCGAGAATCACATCGGTATTAATCGGCGCGAGCAGCCCACAGCAACTTGAGGATAATTTAAAGTCGTTAGATAATATAAGTTTCTCCATTGATGAACTTAATCAAATAGAAAAGATATTAGCATAATAGTTATAGATGAGGTTAAAAGCGGCGGCAGATTATTCAGCCGCTGGTTTGTATCCTTTATCTCAGCATAATTTTGTTAAGTAAGGTTAATCTCCTTTTCCGAAGTTACAACCTTGATTTTGAAAGATGCAAAAACAGACATTGCAGAAGCACCCATTCGTATTAATACCGAATTTGTAATAAGCCAAATTGTATCCATCTGGTTTTTCATTTCTTTAATGGTGGTTTGCCATTGGCTTCGCGCAGCCGGGTCATAACCCGACATATTTAGGCAATCCCATATAAGCGTTATTTTATCATCGGGGTATTCAGCAAAATAGTTCTTCCATTTTTTTATACCGGCTACAGCCCCATCTTCGGTAAGTTTATCGAAAAAAGTAAATTTAAGACATTTCTGTCGCTCTGTTTTCATCCATTCAATTTTGGGATTTTCCATGCAGACTCCTTATGCGTTTTGCTTAACTCAATCTATTTAATACCTGCAAAGTCTTTAATGAAAAAAATATACAGCACTACCATTCTTTATTATCGATGACTTAACTAAGAAATTTAACAGACTCAGGGGTTAACCCAACTTAGTCATGGTAAGAACTTAAAATAAAATTTTTTCGAGACTCTCCTTTATCTCTAACA
>JAKAHQ010000423.1 GCA_021814855.1 Bacteroidota bacterium
GAGTATGAATAATGTTAATTAATTTATTATCTCTTAGAGAATTGGAATCTTTTTCTTGCTTTCTTCTGACCGTATTTTTTACGCTCAACCATTCTCGGATCTCTCTTCAATAAACCTTCCGATTTCAAAGACGATCTGAATTCGGGATTGATTTCTTCAAGCGCTCTTGAAATACCGAGACGGATTGCATCGGATTGACCCGAAATACCGCCGCCGTTAACATTTGCAAAAACATCGTACTTGCCCGATGTTTCGGTTGCAATAAATGGAAGCAGTAAATTGTTACGATGCTCTCTTAATGGAAAATATTTTTCAACTTCTTGATCGTTAATGGTTACTTTACCGGAACCGTTTCTAAGATAAACTCTTGCAACGGCATTCTTTCTTCTTCCGACAAATAATTTGTCTGCCATCAAACTACTCCGTTTATAAACTTAATACTTCTGGTTTCTGTGCGCTATGAGGATGGTTTTCGCCTGCATAGACTTTCAATTTCTTAATTAATTTTCTTCCAAGTTTTGTTTTCGGTAGCATTCCTCTAACCGCGGTTTCCAATGCAAACTCAGGTTTCTTTTCCATCATTTCCGAATAGCTGCGAATTTTTGCACCGCCCGGATACATCGAGTGAGAAAAATATGTTTTTTGAGTTTCTCTTTTTCCGGTTAATCGGATTTTATCGGCATTAATGATAACTACAAAATCGCCGGTATCCATATTTGGCGTAAAAATAGGTTTATCCTTACCGCGAATAACTCTGGCAACTTTAGCGGCTAATCTACCAAGAACCTGATCTTTTGCATCAACTACATACCATTTTTGATCGGCATCTTCGGGTTTTACAAATTTTGTGATTCTTTCCTGCTTCAAAACATCCTCCAAACGCAAAATGCTATTTTTCAAAGGTTTCAAATATATTTCTAAGCGGGTAGAATGTCAAGAAAACGAACTTTAAAATTTATCGCATGAAGCTAATACGGCATTATTTTTAATAATTATTAGAAAAAATCAATGTTTTATATAAATTTGCAGCAAAATTTAGAAAGATCATGAATATTCTTGTTACCGGCGGCTCGGGCTTTCTGGGCATAAATATGATTAGATTCTTACTTAGCAAGGGACACAGAGTTGTTTCGCTAGATATAGCCCCTTTTGAATATATCGATGTCAAAGATAAAATCGTAATATATCGCGGAGATATTCGGAACCCCAAAATTGTTTCCGAATCAACCCGGCAAATCGATATCGTTATCCACACCGCGGCTGCATTACCTCTTTACAAACCGGATGAAATTCATTCCACCGAAGTTGAAGGGACAAGATTACTCATTGATTCTGCTTGCAACAATAAAGTGAAACGATTTATACATATTTCATCTACCGCGGTTTACGGAATTCCAGATCATCATCCGCTTGTTGAAAACGACAGTCTGGATGGCGTAGGCCCTTACGGCAGAGCAAAGATTGAAGCCGAGAAGATTTGTCTTAAGTATCGAAATAAAGGAATGTGCGTTCCCATAATTAGACCTAAATCGTTTATTGGTCCGGAACGACTCGGAGTTTTTGCGCTTTTGTATGATTGGGCAAAGGATGGAAAAGGTTTTCCGATGATTGGCACCGGAAATAACAGGTATCAATTACTCGATGTAGAAGATCTTTGCGAAGCGATTTATAATTGTATTGAATTGCCGGAAGAAATAGTGAATGATACATTTAACATCGGCGCTAAAGAGTTTACAACAATGCGGCAAGACTACCAGGCTGTTTTAGATTACGCCGGTTTTGGAAAAAAGATAGTCCCCCTTCCTGAAAAACCAATCATCGGCACATTAAAAATTCTTGAAGCGCTCAAACTTTCCCCTCTTTATAAATGGGTTTACGAAACAGCGTCGAAGGATTCATTCGTTTCTATAGATAAAGCCGAAAGGAAATTAAACTTCACTCCAAAGTACTCCAACAAGGACGCGCTCGTAAGAAATTATAAATGGTATCTGGATAACCTGGAGTCGTTCAAAGATAAAACCGGAGTAAATCACCGCGTGCCTTGGAATCAGGGAATATTAAAAGCCGCAAAATGGTTTTTCTAATTACTCTATAGTGCAAACCACATTGTTTGACGCCAGTAGAAGCAGGAATAATGAAAGCAGAATAATTACAACTCAAAAAATAATTCTGCATTCCCCGCTCTTCATTTTTACCTGACGTGGCGGGCTGCATTCGATTTAATTATATTTGCACACAGAAAAAAAAACAATAAGAAAAGGAGCAGTAAATGGCATCAAAGAAAGATTATCTGAAAGAAGTGATTAAGCACATCGATATAAAAGAACATAATGTAATCAAACTTGTAGATTCGATGGAACATATGGCTTTTAGCGCAAGAGATTTAAATCGCGCATCCAAGATTTTTGACATGATGGTCCGTGACGAAAAATGCTCGGTAATTTTAACCCTGGCCGGAAGTATTTTCAGCGCAGGTTTAAAACGCGTAGTCTTTGATCTTGTTAATAATAATATGGTCGATGCTATTGTTTCTACCGGGGCGCTTATGGTCGATCAGGATTTCTTTGAAGCGCTCGGATTTAAGCATTACATCGGCTCTCCGTTTGTTGATGATAATGAAATGAGAGAACTCCACATAGATAGAATTTACGATACATTCATCGATGAAGACGAACTGCGCATTTGCGATGAGACGACACAAAAGATTTTCGATTCGCTTGAACCGCGTCCTTATTCTTCGCGCGAACTTTTATGGAATTTCGGCAAATACCTGGATGAAAACGGCAGACCTAAAGTTGAAGACAGCGTAATTTATGCCGCTTACAAAAAGAATGTCCCCATTTTTGTACCGGCTTTCTCGGATTGTTCAGCGGGATTCG
>JAKAHQ010000424.1 GCA_021814855.1 Bacteroidota bacterium
TTTACAGGTCTATCCACAACCGACCTAATTGAAAGAACGCAACCGCCTCTGGCATCGCCGTCAAGTTTTGTAAGAACAACGCCGTCAAATTCAACTTTTTCATGAAAAGCTTTTGCAGAATTTACCGCGTCCTGACCGGTCATCGAATCGACAACAAAAAATGTTTCCGTCGGATTCACTTTTTCTTTGATGGCAACCGCTTCAGTCATCATTTCTTCATCAACATGCAGACGTCCGGCTGTATCTATAATAACGGTATTAAGACCATTCGCCTTTGCATAACTTAGAGCATCCGCCGCAATTTTTACAGGCTCTTTGCTTCCGTCGATTGAAAATACAGGGACACTAATCTGTGAACCAAGAATTTTCAACTGGTCAACCGCAGCGGGACGGTACACATCCGCAGCAACTAAAAGAACATCTCTATTTCTATTTTTTAAATACTTAGCCAGCTTGGCGCTAAAAGTTGTCTTTCCGCATCCCTGTAGGCCGATCAGCATAATAACAGTAATGCCGGACGGATTCAATTTAATTTCCGATCCGCTTCCACCCAGCAAGAGAGCCAACTCATCATACATAATTTTTGTGATAAGCTGTCCCGGAGTAATAGAAGTTAATACTTCTTTGCCGAGAGCTTTGCTCTTTACATCGTCGATAAATTGCTTAGCGACTTTGTAATTAACGTCAGCATCTAAAAGAACACGACGGATATCTCGCAGTGTATCCGAAATATTTGCTTCTGTTAATCGACCTTGACCGGTAATCTTTTTAAGAGCCCGTTCAAGTTTCTCTGTCAAATCTTCGAGCATTTAGACTAACCTAAATTAAAGATAACAAAAAGAGAATTCATTTCAAATTTCGGGGGATTAAGATTCCTTAAGTGCATTCGCTCCGGATACAATTTCCAATATTTCTTTGGTGATGGATGCCTGGCGTTCTTTATTATAAGTCAAGTTCAAAGTACGTACTAGTTCTTTGGCATTTTCAGTAGCCATATCCATCGCGGTCATTCTGGCCCCCAGTTCGGCGGCATACGAGTCAAGCAGAATTCTCCACATTTGCGCGTTGAGATGTTTCGGCAGCAGCGCTTCAACAATTTTTACTTTATCCGGTTCATATATATAATCGACGTTAGCCGTAGAATCCTCGTGACCGGAATCAATTTTCTGTATAGGGAATAATTGTTCTTGAACTGTTTTCTGCTGAATGACCGATTTAAATTCATTATACACAACTAAAACCTTGTCAATCCTATCGGCGTCTTCGGTAAGGTATTTAGCCGTTAATTCTTTAATAAGTCCGGAGGCGAATTCAAATTTTAAGTGGGAAAAAATTCCCGGGTGAGAACCAACTACGTTGTAATTTCTTTTGGTGAAATAGTCGTTGCCTTTTTTTCCTATACAATAGAGCAGCAAATTATTCGATTGTTTCAGTTCTATAAATTCGGTATTAATTAAATCTTCTGCGGTTCTAATAACATTCATATTAAAACTGCCGCACAATCCCCTATCCGACGTTACAACTATGAGTGCAGCTCTTTTTACCTCGCGTTCCGTAAATAACGGGTTGGTAAAATTGGAAACGGAATTAAGCAAGTGCTGCAAAACTTCGGATATTTTTTTTGAGTATGGTCTTGCATTAATAATATTATCCTGGGCGCGTCTCAACCTGGCGGCCGCAACCATTTTCATCGCCTTGGTAATTTGCTGCATACTTTTAACAGCTTTGATTCTTCCTTTTATGTCGCGTAGCGTTGCCATATTCTAAGATCAGCTTCTCTTGAATATCTCTAAAAACTCTTCCGCCGCTTTTTTGATCATCTGTACGGTACTATCGTCAAGTACTTTAGCAGAACGAATATTTTCAAAAATTGCGGGGTATTTCAATTCAACAAATTCATGAAACTCGCTTTCAAATCGTTTAACATCTTTCACTTCAATCGATTCGAAATAATTATTTGTACCTATGAACACACTAACAATTTGTTTTTCTACCGGAGCGGGAACGTACTGTCCTTGCTTGAGCAGCTCTACAAGCCGCGCGCCTTTAGCTAAGGTTCGCTGCGTAGCTTTATCAAGATCGGAACCAAACTTTGCAAACGCTTCAAGTTCGCGATACTGTGCCAAATCCAATTTTAACGACCCGGCAACTTTTTTCATAGCTTTAATTTGTGCGTTACCGCCGACACGGGATACTGAAATACCTACATCAATAGCGGGACGAACACCGGCATTAAACAAATTCGGCACAAGATAAATCTGCCCGTCAGTAATAGAGATAACGTTAGTAGGAATATAAGCGGAAACGTCTCCTTGCTGTGTTTCGATGATGGGCAAAGCAGTTAAACTTCCGCCGCCTAAATCTTCACTTAACTTAGAAGCGCGCTCCAACAAACGGGAATGAAGGTAAAATACGTCGCCGGGATAAGCTTCGCGTCCAGGTGGTCTTCTTAACAATAAAGAAAGTTCGCGGTAGGCAGCAGCTTGTTTGGAAAGATCGTCATAAATACAAAGGGCATGTTTACCGTTATCGCGGAAGAACTCGCCGAGTGTTGCACCAGCATAAGGAGCTATATACTGAAGCGGCGCCGGAGTTGATGCCGGGGCAGAAACAACTGTTGTGTATTCCATCGCGCCGGCTTCTTCGAGCTTGGCAACAACTTGAGCAACCGTAGAATTTTTTTGACCGATAGCCACGTAAACGCAATAAACCGGTTTGATTCCGTACTTCTTTGCTTCTTCAGTATGAGTATATTTTTGATTTATAATAGTGTCGATAGCAATGGCAGTCTTACCGGTTTGGCGGTCGCCGATAATTAATTCTCGCTGACCCCGGCCAATAGGAATCATAGCATCAACAGCGGTGATACCGGTCTG
>JAKAHQ010000425.1 GCA_021814855.1 Bacteroidota bacterium
TATCGGAAATGATGATATCCATCAAGCCGAGATATTTTCGTTACCTCTTACAACAATTAGATCTCCGCAAAGAGAAATTGGTCACAAAGCCGCCGAAATGTTAATAACAAATATTGAATCGCCGACGGTAGTCCCGATAGAAAGAATAATGCTTGATACGGAATTAATCGTAAGAAAATCGACAAAAAAATTGAGCTGAACATAATTTCTGATTTTTTTTGGATTTCATTGTACGATACTTTTTAAAATGGAGATAGTACAGAGAAATAATAGATTAAGTATAGAACGAGTTCCTACGTAATTGATTTGCAGAAAATTAAAATGGAAAATTTATAATGAAATACCGAACATTTTTTATTGTACTTTATCTAGTCTTAATTTCACAATATAGTAATGCGCAGCAGCCGGCTGCAATAAAGGTTGAACAAGGATTGTTGCAGGGAAAGCTGGAAGACGGAGTCGAGGTTTATAAAGGAGTACCGTATGCTGCCCCGCCAGTTGGAGATTTACGCTGGCGTGCACCCCGTCCTGCCGCAAAATGGAAAGGTATAAAAAGAGCAGATAAATTTTCTGCTAACCCGATACAAGTAATGGTAAAAGAATTGGGTCCATGGACGCCCGAATATCAGCCTCAAGGCGAAGTTAGCGAGGATTGTCTTTACCTTAATATTTGGACGACAGCTAAATCTTCAAAAGAAAAACGGCCCGTAGTGATGTATATTCCCGGCGGAGCTTTTACAGGAGGCTCGGGTAATTGTCCGGTATACAATGGAACAAACCTAGCAAAAAAAGGATTGGTTGTAGTCACAATCAACTACCGTGTTGGTGTAATTGGATTTCTTGCTTTACCGGAATTAACTAAAGAGTCTGAACATAATTCTTCCGGTAATTACGGATTGTTGGATCAGGTGGCGGCGCTTGAATGGATTAAGGAAAATATTGCTTCATTCGGCGGAGATCCAAACAAAGTTACTATTATGGGGCAATCAGCGGGCGCCGCATCGGTAAATTATTTAACCGCATCTCCGCTTGCCAAAGGATTATTCATCAGGGCAATTGCTCAAAGCGGTACAAACCAAAACATTGGTCCTTCAGAAAATTTATCTTCGGCGGAACAAAACGGAATAAAATTTGAAAAATCTTTGAATGTTAATTCGTTGGCGGAATTAAGAGCCATGCCTGCAAAAGAATTGCTGGATGCTACCAAACAATTCCGGTTCACACCGATTATTGACGGATGGTTTTTACCGGAAAGTGTAGATGATATTTTTGCATCCGGTAAACAGAACGATGTTGTAACTATGACGGGATGGGTTGCCGATGAAGGAAGTTTCAGCAGCGACTATGGAAAAATTCCTGCAGAGGAATTCCGGAAAAGAGTTAAACAGCAAGCCGGTTCACTTGCCGAAGAAATTTTGAAATTATATCCTGCATCAACAGATGCCGATGCTGCCGAGTCTCAAAAAATAATATCCCGCGACAGGGCAATGGTATCAACATACTTGTGGGCAGCAAACCGTGAGAAGACATCAAAGACAAATATTTACACATACATTTTTACACATGAGCAACCCGGTGCAACTCAAGAACGATACCTTGCATTCCACTCATCAGAACTGCCTTATATTTTTGAAAGTTTAAATTCGGCGCCGAGATCTTGGACGGCAGAAGACAAGATAATTGCGAAAGAAATGTCGAGCTATTGGGTAAATTTTATTTCAACCGGAAATCCGAATGGAAACGGATTGCCGGAATGGCCAGCATTTAACAAAGCATCAAAAGAAACAATGGAACTTGGCGACAAAATGGAACCACGGCCAATTACCAGTACTGAAAAATTTGAATTGCTCGAGAAAATATTTCAAAATGCTAATAATAGATAAATGAGAAGTTCGAAAATATATACAATCGTTTTAGTTGTATTCATAACAACAAATTTATTTGCGCAAGAAACCGTTGATGTTGGTAAAACCGGCTGGGATGTTAAGAGACCTGTAATGGCTTCGGCTTGCGATAACGGATGTCCCTGGGGTGAGCTTGGTAATTTTGTTAAAGAATCCATGAAACCATTTGGATATTCTGTCATTCTTTGCCGCAATTGTAACCGCTGGTATGGACCGCGACTTGTATCCGAGCATGACTATCCGCCCCAGCTTGATGAAATTAATCTTGAAGACTGTGTTAACGTACGTGTGAATGCCCAAGTTGATTTCGGCGTTACGTCAAGCGCAATGCTGGCTTCTGCGTATAAAGAGAAGTTTTTCGGTAAGGGTCCTTTTCGCAACCTTCGGCTTATCGCTAAAATCGAAGATCCTTTCTATTATCTAATTGCGATTAGGAAAGATCTTGGAGTTACTAACTTTACAAGTATTAAACAGCAACATCTTCCCGTAAGAATTATAGGAGCCGACGGTAACATGATGACTGTTCTAAAATATTATGGTATGACTTCCGATAGCATTAATGCATGGGGCGGAAAGTTGGCAGTTCCCGTTGATGAAGCAGTAAAAGGTAACTTTGATATTGTTGCTGGTTTTTTAGCAAGCCCTGCTATGAACCCCGAATCTTCATTCTGGACAACGTTAAGTCAAAAGTTTGATCTTTATTTTATAGAATTACCCGAAGATTTGTTAAAACAAATAGCTGAACAAAATATTGATGCCGAATTTGTCGAAGTCCGGAACAGTTTATTAAGAGGTATTAATCGTAAGATAAAAACCTTAGGCAGATCCGGAGAAGCGATTTTCACGAGGGATGATATTCCGGAACAGGCTGCATACGACATTGCAAAAGCTATTGACGAAAATCATGGCGCGTTAAAATGGTTTATTAGAGTGTATACTTACGATCCGAAAACGGTTTGGCAAAATTTCG
>JAKAHQ010000426.1 GCA_021814855.1 Bacteroidota bacterium
AGTGCCTGCAATGCCGATACCGTATTTCATTCTCATACATTCGGCAAGCATTTCGGAACGTTTAATAACCGGAATTTTTCTGGCGTACGCTTCTTTCACTTCAGGATTTTCCAAATTAACAGCCGACGAGAAAACAACAACATCGGCTTCTTTCAAATTCTCAGCGGAATGGCCTTCGTAAATTTTTATTCCAAGACTTTCGAGTCGATCCGTAACTTCGGTTTTTGCAAGGTCCGAACCTGTAATATGGAATCCCTGGCTCAATAATATTTCCGCGATGCCGCTCATGCCTATTCCGCCGATACCAATAAAATGAATATTTTTAATTGTTCTCATCATCATAAAATTTATCCTTAAACCGCTCCGGCTAATTTTATAGCGCTTTCGGCAATCGACTGAGCTGCTTTCGGTTTTGCAAAAGCAGAAATATTCTTTTTCAATTTTTCCTGTCTTACTTCATTATTAATCAATTCCGTAACAACGGAAAGGAACTCATCTTCCAAATTATTGTCTTCGATTAATTCCGCTGCATTAGCTTCTTTAAGCGCTTTCGCGTTCATGTACTGATGATTTGCAGCAACATTGCTTGACGGAACAAAAATTACAGGCAAGCCGAGATAAGAGACCTCGGCAATTGTTGTTGCGCCGGAACGTGCAAGCACTAAATCGGCCGCGGAATAAGCGGCGGACATATCACTGATAAAAGGAAAAACCTTCACCGTATTACTTGCATGGTTTTTATATTTCTCATAGTAAAACTGTCCGGTCTGCCACAAAATTTGAATTCCTGCAGCGGTTAATTCATTGACATTTTTAGAAACGGCATTGTTTATAGAGCCGGCCCCACCGCTGCCGCCGATAATAAGCAATGTTTTCTTTGAGGCATTGAATCCAAAATTTTTCTTTGCTTCCGTTTTATCGCCGAGCTTCAGATTTATTCTTATCGGATTGCCGGTTAAAATCAGTTTGGATTCATTTCTGAAATATTTTTTTGACTCCTCAAACGTAATGTGAATCTCGTTAGCTTTTTTCTCAAGCATTCTATTTGTAACGCCGGGATAGCTGTTCTGCTCAAGCAGAATTATTTTTGAACCGAGTACGGAGGCCGCCCAAATAACAGGGCCGGAAACGTAAGCGCCGCTTCCAACAGCAACACGCGGTTTGTAACCGATACTAATTCCGAGCGATTGAATTGCCGAAACCAAAACTTTTAACGGGAACAAGAGATTGCTCAAATTCAGCTTGCGAGAGAATCCGCTGATCCAAATTGATTTGAAGTTGAATCCGTATTCAGGAACAACTCTCGATTCAATTTTATTCTTTGCGCCGACGAATAAAATTTCCGATTCGGGTTTCATCAAGCGAATTTGCTGAGCTACCGCGAGAGCCGGGTACAAGTGTCCGCCGGTTCCGCCGCCTGCAAATATGAAACGATATGGAGTTTTATTCGTCATTATACCTGTGCAATTTTTAATTCCGCAGTACGAACTGTTTGTCTGCCTACATTAACAATTATTCCCATCGAAGCGGCAAAAAGAATTATAGATGTTCCGCCGAAGCTTACGAACGGAAGCGTGATACCGGTAGTAGGCAGCAGACCTGTAACAACGCCGGCATTTATAAACGCGCTTATTATTACGTTGAATCCCAATCCTAAAACGAGAAGCTGGCCAAATCTGTCTTGAGCTTTCTTTGCAATAACGAGGCAGACTAAGAACAAAAGCAAATACAAAAAGAGAACGACAATTGCGCCGACATAACCGGTCTCTTCGCCAAGGATTGAAAAGATAAAATCGCCGTAAGATTCAGGAAGAAACAAATCGCTTTGACGGCTGTGTCCGAGGCCAACGCCGAGTAACCCTCCGCTTCCCAAAGCGATCTTTGCCTGCTTCACCTGGATATTTATATCGCCCCCGTTAACCAAGCTTCCGATAAACGTGATTACCCTTTCGCGGGAATGCTTGAACAACATTACTATCATGCTTACGACAACACCGCCGCTTGCAATAATTCCGGCAAGGTGTTTTAGTCTTGCGCCACCGATGTAAATTATTGTCAGCGAGGTCATGATTATAATTAAGCTTGTACTTACATTCGGCTGAATCAAAACCAATCCGGCAACAATGCCTACCCATATCAACGGGTAAACAAATCCTTTCTGAAAATCTTTTATCTCGTCGCCCATTCTTTCAATCATCATGGCAAGGTGCATAATTAAAATTACCTTGGCAGCTTCCGACGGCTGGAATTGGAAGAACCCTAAATTAATCCACCGTGAGGCGCCTTTAACTTTCGGTGCAAGTATGAACGTAACGATCAATACACCGATGATGATGAAAAGCAATTTCTTGCTGTGAGTTCTGTACATTTCATAAGGTATGTATGAACAAATAATCATGAATATTATCGCCGCTATAACTTTCCACAAATGAGATTTGAAAAGGAAATACAAATTGTTAAAGCGCATCAGGCTGTACGTACCGCTTGCGGTAAATACCAAAATGATTCCGAGCGAAATCAGTATGGCTACAAGAACTATGAGTGCTTTAACGTATTTGTTCATTTTATTTTCTCTCGACCTCGACGGCCGAGATTTAGTTTATAAATTATTTACCGCTTCTTTGAATACCTTGCCGCGGTGCTCGTAATTATCAAACATGTCGAAGCTTGCGCATGCCGGAGATAATAAAACTACGGAACCGGCTTCGGCTTCTTCCTTTCCGGCTTTGACACAATCTTCCAACGAATTTTTTTTCTCGGTTGGAACTATATCTTTGAAATAATCGTAAACTTTTTGAGCCGAAGAACCGATTGCGTAAATTTTCTTCACGTTGTTTTGAACCAGGTTGCGAATCTTTTGGTAATTG
>JAKAHQ010000427.1 GCA_021814855.1 Bacteroidota bacterium
ATGGGGACCTTGCCTCAACTTCCATTTTCTCCTTATCCGGAATAGTAAACTTAAGCGGGAACACAAGAGCAAATTCGGATGCCTCGCCGTCTTTCACCAGAGTTTCTTTTTGAGCGGAGAGAAGTTCAATTAATTTTTTAGCGAGCTTAACCGAAAATCGTGAGAAGCCGTAATTTCTTCGGCTTAAATTTTCATCCTCGGCAAAAATATCCGTAAAGGCCTTCAGTAGAAAAGGTGTAATCAAATTTTTACCGTCCTTTATGCCGACAGCGCAGTAATCATTATTATACTGAGAAGCAGAAAGGTAAATTGTATTTTCTTTTGTTATTTGAACGGCAAATTTAATAAACAGGCTAAGCAGCGAAAGAATCCGTTGCTTATCGGTTTCCAAGGTAAGCGAGGAAGAAATTTTTCCGTAAGCAATTTCTACCCTTTTAGATTCGGCTGTCTTCTTTGTATTCTCTCTTAATTCGTTAAGCAGATCTACAAATTTTATTTCTTCAGGCTGAAGTTTTATTACCTTCTGTTCAAGAGTCGAAAACTCAACTGCATTATCCATAATTTGGAGAAGCAGCTTTTGATTTTCCTGAATAATATCTATTGCTTCTCTTTGTTCATCGTTAGGCGCCGGAATACTTTCTCCTAACTCCTGAGTGAAACCCAGGATTACATTTATCGGCGTTAGAATTTCATGGAATACATTTGATAAAAACGGCGCGTCTACATTTGGGGTTGTTCCAATAACGGCTTGTTTAATATCCTTAATCTGCTGTTCTTCGGCGAAACGAAGAATGAGATTGTAGTTTTCCACCTCTCCCGAAAAATTTTTAACAGGTGTGGCAATTACAGTCGCTTTCTGAAAAGCGCCGTTCGGTTTTTTGAGCTCGACTTCGATGCTTGCCGTCTTCATTATTCCTGAATGGAATATCACCTTATTAACTTTCGCCCTATCGTTATCCGAGACAAGAGAAACAAACGGCCTGGTTTCAAGGTCGCGCTTTGCATAACCAAGGCGCCGAGTAACAACCTCGTTCATTTCAGTAATAAATCCATCCTTATCGGTCAATAGAATCACGTCACCGGAATTTTCATAAGAAGCTTCGAGAATCTGCTGTCTCTTCTTCTGCTCGGTCGTATCGGAGACATCTTTGACAATGTTTAGATGGGCTTTCTTACCCATGAACTCAATTGTGCTTCTGTTGATTTCAACAAGTATCGATGAGCCGTCTGCTTTTTTTTGCCGCCATGGTCCGCTGAAGCCGCTGATTACGGATTTACTATCTCCGGAGGATATAAGCGTTTGTATATCTTCCGGTGCGTAAAGGTCCGTTAGGTCCATGCCTAAAAAATCATTTCGTTTATAACCGTAAAGTTTTAACGCGGCGTCGTTTACTTCGAGGAATTTCAAATTCTCCGTATCGTAAATAAACATTGCTTCGGATAGCTGTGTAATCAGTCCATCGTACATCTTTGCTTTTGCTTCTAAGTCGCCCTGTTCCGAAAGCTTTGGATTAAATGAAATTTGTGTGCCGCAGAACTCGCCGGCGGGATTAAATATTTTAACGAATCGCACTTCGACATTTAGCTTTATCTTCTCGATGAAAACATAATTAACCGAATATTCACCAGGAGAATCCGGCCTGCCAAGATAACCTTCCAATATAACGTTGAAACCTTTCTCAAATAAGTTTGCGGCATGAATACCGGTATAATCTGTTTTCTCGTTTAACTCGAAAAGTTTTACAAACTCCTGGCTGTAAGAAACAATATGGTTATTGCCGTCGAGTAGTACTATAGCCAAGGCAAGTTTAGACAATAATTCGGCAGCGCCGATTTTGTTTGAAGGCAAATTTATACCACGGCCGGATTTCGAAAAACCAATTAGCGCAATGACTTTATTATCAAGGTCGCATAATGGAAATTCCACAAGCGAAACATTTTTATCCGAACTGCTTAAGACAGGCACGGATATTCCTTCAATTACCACAGCATTGGCGGACTCAATTACATACTGGTCGACAGTTTTATATAGCTCAGTAAGAAATTTGGGTAAGAAATCATTTTCGAATTTGTTCTCAATTTGTACCGGTTTAAATCCGAAAGCGGCGGCAAATTTATCGTTAACGATTAGATATCTTCCGGACGGATCTTTAACCCAGAAATGAGCGCTAAGCTCGTTAATCTCTTTTTGAATTTTTGCTTTTTCAATAAATGTAAACGGGTATGTAAGTTTAATTTTATTGAAGACCGAGATCAGTTTGCTGTCATCGGCAAGTTTATCAATTTCGGAAGCGGCAAACCAAAATTTTCTTGTCTCGCTGCTAAAGTGAATTTTATCCGAATGAACGAATGAGACCAGGAAGTAAATATTGTTTTCGCTTCTTAAAGGGAAAAAACTTACCTGGAAGCGTTCCGGTCGGTTATCGAAATTTAAATCGATGAAGTCGAATGAAATAGTTTCGGCGCGCTTGGAGTCTATAAATATTCTTTGCAGAACTTTTCTTTTTTCATCTTCAAACAAATCAAAAAAATCAATATTCGGCAACGCAGCCGGAATTAATCGGCGGAATTCCGGTCCATGAGCAATTATCCTACCGGACTTATCAATGATAAGATTAATTACTTCTCCGGCGAAGTCAACGGATTTTTTTTCAGTTACTTCGTTTTCCATGGCTCTGATCAATTTGGTATATCAATAATTAATGTGCCGGAATATGGCGTGTAAGTATTCTTGTCCAGCAACTGTCTTACGCGATAAATATACCGCACACCAGGTTCAACAGTTGCATCGATATAAGTAGTTTGAGATGAACCAACGGTAGTTAATTCAGTAAAATCTGTACTTCCGCTTCCGCCTTCTCT
>JAKAHQ010000428.1 GCA_021814855.1 Bacteroidota bacterium
TTTATTATCATAATGATGATTATGAAGAGTTTCACCGTGACGCGAAAGTATGGTCGGGAATGCGAGTCCAGCACCAAGCGATAAGGCGATGCCTTCCATAAATCCAGCAGCTTCGCGCTCATACATGCCCGGCTTGGCAAATCGCATAACGGAAGTTTGCATTTCATACGCAATTGAAATTGCTTTTTCTATCTCGTCAATTTCTTCCTTAGATTTTATGTAGCGCTGTTCGGCAATAACTTTTATTAATTCGGTTGAAGCGAAATTGTTGATAACATTCGCGTTAATCCCGAGCATGTTTTGAAGCTTTAACATGTTATCATGACGGTACTGCGGAACGAAATGAATTTTTCTTCCTTGCTTTACCGCGCTTTCAAGAACAACATTAAGCTCTTTGGCGGAAGAGGTGTTTGTTACGCCGCATTTTGCCGCGAGCTTTTTCACGGTTGGTTGGGGACCCATCCAGACGATATCATCCATAGAAAAGTCGTTGCCGAAGACTGTTTCCTTGTTTTCATCGAGATCGATTATTGCGGCAAGATCGGGAATATCCAAACCGAAGTAGTAAAGAAAAGTGCTGTCTTGCCTGAAGCGGTAGCCATTATCGCCATAGTTCATCGGCGCTTCGCTGTTACCGAGAATAAAAACCAATCCGCTATTAATTTTCTTTTTTAATTCTTCTCTTCGCTTGATGTAAATTTTTGATCCGAACATGATATTGTCCTTTCAATTATGAATGAGGCCTAAACTCCTGTATGTTCCGTTCTCCTAATAATTTCATTTTGCAAGTCGATTCCGAGATCGACAAAATAATCGCTGTAACCTGCAACGCGCACAATTAGATCGCGGTACTTTTCCGGATGCTTCTGCGCTTCTCTCAATATCTCAACGCCCACAACGTTAAATTGAATATGATGCCCGTCAAGTTTAAAATACGTTCTAACCAAACTAACAATTTTATTGATACCTTCCTCGCTGTCCATTAATTGCGGGGTAAATTTTTGATTGAGCAAAGTTCCGCCGGTTCTAATGTGATCAATCTTTGAGGCAGATTTAATAACCGAAGTAGGACCGTGAACATCTGCCCCTTGAACCGGTGAAATTCCTTCGCTTGTCGGTTCATTCGCAAAACGCCCGTCCGGAGTGGCGCCGAGAACACTACCGAAATAAACATGGGAAGTAGTAGGCAGCAGATTAATTCTAAAATGTCCACCGCGTGTATTTGGTCTGCCTTCAATAGCGTTGTAGTAAGTTTCAAAAACCATTTTTAAAATTGTGTCGGCGTAATCGTCGTCGTTGCCGTATTTGGGAGTCTCGAAAAGCAATTTATCGCGGAGCTCCTTTTTATTTTCGAAATTAGTCCGCAGCAAGTCCAGCATTTCGTTCATTGAAAAATTATTCTTATCAAAGACATTATATTTTAGAGACGCCAACGAGTCCGTGACGGTTCCTAAGCCGACTCCTTGAATATAAGATGTATTATACCGCGCCCCGCCGCCATTGTAATCTTTTCCTTTAGCGATGCAGTCGTCCACCAGGATTGATAAAAACGGCGAAGGCATATACACGGCGTAGATTCTTTCGATAACTATGTTGCCTTTAATCTTGATGTTAATGAAATGATTAACCTGTTTTTCAAAAGCGGCATAAAGTTCATCGAACGATTTGAATGACGAAGGATCGCCGGTTTGAAGACCAATTTGTTTCTGCGTTCTTGGATCGAAGCCGTTGTTGAGTGTAATTTCCAAAACTTTAGGCAAATTGAAATAGCCTGTAAGTATGTAAGCTTCTTTTCCGAAAGCGCCGGCTTCAACGCACCCACTCGCGCCGCCGTTGCGTGCGTCAATAACGGATTTGCCCTGGCGTGTCAGCTCTTGAATAATCGCGTCTGTGTTAAACAACGACGGCTGCCCGTAACCGGTTTTGATAATCTTCAGCGCGCGTTTTAAAAGTCTATCGGGATTCTTCTTGCTAATCTGCACCATCGAACTCGGCTGCAGCAATCTCATCTCTTCAATAACATCAAGCAGAACATAGCTAAGTTCGTTCGATGCATCCTCTCCGTTTTCTTTAACACCGCCGATGTTGATCAAACAAAAATCCGTGTAGGTGTTGCTTTCCTGTGCGGTAACTCCAACCTTCGGTGGCGCGGGTTGATTGTTAAACTTTACCCAAAATGACTGCAGAAGTTCTTTAGCGCTTTCTTCTGTAAGCAAACCGCTTTCAATATCACGCTTGTAAAAAGGATAAAGATGCTGGTCGAGCCTGCCGGGGTTAAATGAATCCCATGTGTTGAGTTCAGTCGTTACTCCCAGATGAACGAACCAGTAATACTGAAGCGCTTCCCAAGTTGTGCGCGGCGCGTTTGCAGGAACTCGCTCACAGATTCCAGCCAACGTTTCCAGTTCATTTTTTCTCTGCTGATCTTTTTCCTTCTTGGCAAGTTCTAAAAGTTTTTCGCTGTAACGTTTTGCGTATGCGATTAAGGCTTCGGCAGAAATTTCCATCGCACGGAGTTCTTCACGTTTTGAAAATGCTTCTGGGTCATTGAAGAAATCCAGCTTGGCAATAGCTTCATTAATTTCTTTTTTGAAATCGAGCATTCCCTTTTTAAAAATCTTATCGTCGCCTACAGTATGACCCGGCGCGCGTTGTTCCATAAACTCTGTAAAGATGCCGGCTTTGTAGCAATCGCGCCATTCTTGATCAACTTCTTCCAAAATTTTTTCACGGATGCTTTTACCTTTCCAGAAAGGTGCGACTTCATTCAACATTGTGTCGCGGGTTTCATCGCTTGATTTGAAAGAAACTTTCTCGCGGTTGTGAAGTATATCTAAATCTTGTTGGGAATGAATGCACA
>JAKAHQ010000429.1 GCA_021814855.1 Bacteroidota bacterium
AAGAGTGATAATACGGCTCCATTTCATTTTCTTCTTTTGTGTAAATAATTTTAAGAAACCGAAAGGAAATAATTTACCGTCCATTGATTTGAAGATTGCATTATAGTCTAGCATAACCAACGCGGCGCCTACAAGTTTATTATCAATCTCGCCAAATAAAACTAACGACGGCTCTACCAGCGGCTTTAAATCTTTTGCCATAGCGTCTATTTCTTCATTTGTCAACGGCACAAATCCCCAATTAGGAGCCCAGGCTTTATTGTAAACGTATTTAAATTTTTCCAAGTCGCTGGCAAAATTTTTCATGTCTAGTTGAGTGATTTTAATACCGGATCTTTTGCGGGCAATTTCGGCAACGCGTTGTATCTTATCGTTGGTTAACATCTTTTGATTTTCAATTTTATACGCGTACAAATCTTTTGCCTTCTTCATCCCGTAATTTTCGCAAAGTGATAAATAGTACTTTGGATTATAAGTCATAAGAAGTCTCGGCTCGTCGTCAAAACCCTCGAGCAGCATAGCATATTCATCATTTGAAGAAGGATTGGCTGGTCCGCGCATAGTATCCAATCCCTTTTCTTTAAGCCATTGTTTTGCTGTGTCGAATAATTTATCTGCAACTGCCTGATCGTTGATGCATTCGAAAAAACCGAAGAACCCCACTTTATCTTTGTGCGCCTGATTATGCAAATCGTTTTTAATAGCGGCAATTCTTCCAACCAGTTCACCGTCTCTTTCCGCAAGATACATTTCCATCTCGGCGTGCTTGTAAAAAGGATTTTTTTCTTTATCTAAAATTTTCTTCTTATCATAAATAAGCGGCGGCACCCAGTAAGGATCATCTTTATAAATTTTCCACGCAAATTTAATGAAGGTAAGTAAATCTTTTTTAGTAGTTACGGTCCTAACACTGATTGAACTCATTAAACCTCCAAAAGTTTATATATAAAAAAAGCATACTGCGCAACAGTATGCTTTGAAAGTAGTAAAAACGAAAATTATATCAAACCAATTTCTTTACCGACTTTCTTAAATGTGTCGATAATAAAATCGAGATGTTCGTCTTCATGAGTTGACATATAACTTGTTCTCATCATTTGGCGGCCTTGGGGAACGCCGGGTGAAATAAAAACATTGACAAACACGCCTGCTTCATAAAGTTTTTTCCACATAGCAAAAGCAAGTTCATCATCGCCAACAATTACCGGTACAATTGCCGTTCTTCCGTCAATAATTGTGAAGCCCGCGGCCGAAAGCTCGGTTCTTACTTTATTGGCGTTCCTTATAAGTCTTTCAACTCTCCATGGCTCTTGTTCCAATATTTCAAGAGCCGCCAATGCGCCTGCAACTGCAGCCGGCGTAGGAGATGCGCTGAATATCAATGCGGAAGAGTGATGCTTCAAATAATTAATTACTCTATCAGCTCCGGCAACAAATCCGCCGAGAGAGGCAAAAGTTTTGGAGAATGTCCCCATTGTTAAATCAACTTCCTTTTCCAAATTAAATTCGCTCGCAGTGCCTCTTCCACCTTTGCCAATTACTCCAACCGAATGTGCATCATCAATTAAAATTCTTGCATTATATTTTTTTGCGAGTTCAACAAGTTTAGGCAGATTAACAATTTCGCCGCCGGTACTAAAAACGCCGTCGCTAACAATTAGTTTTCCTGCATCTTCAGGAAGTTTTTGAAGAACCCTTTCGAGGTCAGCCATATCATTATGTTTATATCGAACAAGATCGGCTGTTGCGCCTTTGGCCATCATCTGTCCGGCTACTATACAAGCATGATTATCTTTGTCGGAAACAACATACTCGCCTCGTTGCACTAAAGTGGGGATAATTCCCTGGGCAGTTTGATATCCTGTTGAATACAAAAGGACGGCTTCGGCGCCAAAAAATTTTGCAAGTTTTTCTTCTAACTCGATATGAAGATCGAGAGTTCCGGTTAAATACCGTGAGCCCGAACAACCGGTACCGTATTTTTGAACTGCCTTTAAGGCGGCTTCTTTAACTTTCGGATGAGCCGTTAATCCTAAATAGTTATTCGATCCTGCCATAACAATCTTTCTGCCTTCAATCTGAACCACCGGTCCCTCGTTTTCTTGAATTGGCCGAAAATAAGGATAATACCCCAATGCTTTAATGTCGTCTGCGCGCGTAAAGTCGTAACATTTCTTAAATAAGTCCAAAACACCTCCGGATTATTTTTCGAGTTTGAAATTTTATATGTTAGGCTTGCAAAAAACCAAAGTAGATGCAATTTTGTCCGCCAATATAATGAAATTTAATAATTAATTAATAGAACAAGAATGAAAATTATCTCGGTTGTAACCGGTGCTTCCGGTTTTGTAGGAAGTCATTTAGTTGATAGATTAATTCAAGAAGGCCATCACGTAAAATGTATTTTACGAAAGAGCAGTTCGCGCCGCTGGCTTGAAAACAAACCCGTCGAAATTTTTGATTGCGGTTTATCAGATAAGGAAGGATTAAAAAAAATTTTAAAAGATGCCGATTATCTTTTTCATATTGCCGGCGTTGTTAAATCGAAAACGGAAGATGGGTACTATCAAGGAAATGTTGAAACCACCCGGATGCTTCTGGAGGTTTTGTGTGAGGTAAATCCCAACATTAAACGTGTAGTTATTTCGAGCAGCATGACCGCATGCGGTCCTTCGCTTGGCGGAATACCTTGCACCGAGGAAACGCCAGAGCATCCAATAACAAGATACGGTAAAAGCAAATTTGAACAGGAGAGAGTTGCAAAATCTTATATGGATCATCTTCCCATTTCTATTTTAAGACTACATGCGGTTTACGGCGAACGCGATACGGAGATATACCAAGTATTCAAA
>JAKAHQ010000430.1 GCA_021814855.1 Bacteroidota bacterium
TAAATTAAGAGCACATCGCCCTTATGAAAATTAATGCTGTCTGTTTCATACTTTGAACTAGGGGCCGGTCCGAGCAAAGGCCCGGTTGGTGCAAGCAGCGAGATAGAATTAAATTTTTTATTGAAGAACATCGGCGGATTGTGCCCGCCGTTAGCATAAAGCGATAATCCTTTTTTATCGTTTGAAAGTTCGCAGTAGAAAAGCGAAGTGAATTTGTCGTCGCTGAAAATTTTATTTACGAGTTCATTTAGGCGCTGCATCATTGGTGAAATTTTAATTTGGAATGTGCTGGCCATTCTAAGCGCACCAGAAATATACATCGCTTCCGCCGCAGCACCTAATCCTTTTGAAGCTGCGTCGCCAACAACTATACCAAGCCGCTCTTCCTCGTCGCCTATCTTAAGATAATCGTAAAAATCTCCGGCAACATTTTCTGCCGGAATTGTAACGCCGAAGATATCGTAGGAATGAAATTTATATTCATGCGCAGGAAGGATGCTGCGCTGAAGCTGTTTTGCTTTGTCGATGTCGGCAATCAAATCTTTGCGCGACTGACTTAAATATTTCTCATTTAACTTCGAAGTTAAAACCGTAGCCACAATATTTAAGGTATACTGGAGCTCGCTTCCAATCATTCCGCTGTTAACAGCGAGTAAATATTCGTAGAATTTCTTTTCACCTATTCTAACTTTGCGGCCAACTCCCGCGGCAGAGTATTTTATTATTCCTTTGCTAATAAGAGTTTTATTCGTTTCGTCGCCAAGGACAGTTCTCTCATTGGCAATTCTTTCGAAGAAAGGATAATCCTTTATATGTACTATAAAGTCTTCCGGAATCTTCTCGACCTTACCGGTTTGAAAAACAAGCTTATAAGCTTTCTTCCGCGGTTCCAGCTTCCATATTCTTCCGCCTGTCAATTGTATTTCTTCGTTGCGCACAATCTGTTTTACAACGTCGGCAAGCAGATCTTTTTCCGATTCAAAATGCTGTGAAGCTACCGATTCAATTGTTCTGTAAAGTTTTTTTTGATCCATAAAAGAAAATCTTATTCGGAATAGAAATTAATAATTTTTTGAAGAGCATTCTTACAAACCTCGTTAAACTCATTCGAAGAGAATGAATTCATTATACTGTTGAAGGTTGGCCTGTAAACACCTTTGGCAACATATCCGCCTCCTTCAAAAACCCCGATCTTATTTTTATACTTATCTTCGTTCGGTGTTGGAATCGGCGTTCCCGGCTCAACTAAATTTTTCCATTTGCTTTCAAAATTTACCAGGGTTGTAAGATTAGCTTCCCACGGTTCTACGTTTGGAGGATACATATCCTGGTAAGTATCGTCGCTGCCGTATTCGTCGGCAAGACCTGCAAGTCCATGCCCGAATTCGTGAACGAATACCTGCTTAGAAGCTTTATTATCCACCGTAGTCATTGAGTAAAAATCATAAACCGAACCGCCTCCATATTTAGAACTGTTCACAAGAATATAAATTTGGTCGTAAGGGGCATTGGCGGCAATGTTTTTAACTTTGAAATAATTAGTTGTCATTAGGTAACGTTCGCTGTCGAATGTATAAAACCTCGAATCGAGAAGCGTGTTTTTCCAAACATGTTTTCCGGGAATGTCCGTGCCCGATTCCTCGGAAGGAGCTTCAACTCCCCATATGTTAATTTTATTTTCATTTTCCTTGAACGGAGAATATTCAAAAAGATAACCTGCGAAGCGCTCGCAATCCTTATGGAATTTTTCCATTTCATCCTTTGTGTATCCTTCCGGAATAAAAACTATGTCAAGTTTATCCGAAGAATCGCCTGAGTAATGAACCTTGAAATCCGGGTAAGGAGCAATTTTTTCTTCGATGATGAAATAATTCTTCGGATCGACAACGTACTCAAATTTTTTAACAAAATTATTCTGCTTATCGCGCCGATCTATTTCCACTTTAACTTTTACTTTGGGAAACGGCATTACGACTGAGCCCTCCATAGTCCTCGTTATTGTTTTTGCCTCTTCCGTGGTTTGCCATTCTTGGTAGAGATCCGAAAAGCCCCGTGAATAAATTAACTGGTTCGTTGAGTCATCAAATACTTTCAGGAAATAATTTCCGAAATTCAAATTATCGATTAAATTATTCTTCGATCCGCTCCATGGACCTTCCTCGATAAGTCGATTAAATGAAATTATTTCGGAATCCTTGTTCCCGGTGTGGTAATAATCCATGCGGAGAGTTTTGCCGGTAAAGAAGTTATTAAAATTAATCTGGGCATGAATAGAAACACAGATAAAAAACAACAGGGCGAAGAGATTTTTCATAGTCTATTCCCGGGATATTATGATTTTACTTTTCTGGAGCCTGGCTTTATTGCAGGAATGTTTTGTTTACATAAAGGACATTCTTCCGGTTGATACGATACTACCTCTAACTGTAAAGTACTGAACTGCGGTACCCCGAATTGTACTTTATTATTACTCCTGTCAACAATGTACCCTACTCCGGCAACAATGCCGCCGCCGCTGCGAACTATTTCCATAACTTCAAAAACGGAACCGCCGGTAGTTACAACATCTTCGCACACCAAATATTTCTTCCCCTCTTCAATTTGAAATCCTCTTCTCAAAGTTAATGTCTTATCCTCGCGTTCGGCAAAGATCGATTTCTTTCCAAGTAAGCGGGCAACTTCCTGCCCTACTATAATTCCGCCTATAGCAGGAGAGATTACAACATCGATTTCATGATCTTTAAAATGATCGGCTATTAATCCGCAAATTATTTCATTGTACTCGGGATACTGTAAGACAAGAGCGCATTGAAAATACTGGTTGCTGTGCCGGCCGGAAGT
>JAKAHQ010000431.1 GCA_021814855.1 Bacteroidota bacterium
TTTTGCTATTCATTTTCGTTTACTTCATGTTCAGGTTCAAGTCGTTGTTCGAGTATCTGTCTACGTATCGAACCCGTTTAATTGTAGCTTTTTTGATTATCTCTGTGATCCCGCTTTTTTCCATAGCAATTTATTTCCGCGATTTAACAGAGGAAAAGAATTCTGATCTTATGGAAAAACGCCTGGATGAAATGACCCGGCAGGTTGAAGCTTATCTAAATATTTACGCGAACGAATCGACATTGAATCTAAACTCCATTTGCGAAAAAGCGGCAAACGACCTTGGAATAAATTTCTCGGTTTACTATGAGGAGAAACTTATTTTCAGTCCGGAACAGAATTATGTAGATGCCGGTTTGCTTCCTACAACATTGAATGCCGCGGCTTTTAAGGATTGTTTCTTAAGCAAGAGTCAAAAGTTGTTTAGCGTTGAAACGTTCGAAGGGCAAAATATTAATTCGGATTACTCCAAGTTCCAGCTCGCTGGACAAAGTTATATTATTAATGTAAACGATCTGTTCAACAAAATATCAATTCCAATTTCCGATATTGAGCTTGATTTCTTCCTGTTCGGAATATTTTCTCTTGCTGTAATATTGTTGATAATGTTAAGCACATTTCTTGCCGAACAGATTTCTGCGCCGATAAGAAAATTAACTCTTGCTACAAGGGCAGTGGGCACCGGCGATTTCAGCGTTGAGGTTGAAAACAAAACCCGCGGCGAGATAAGAGAGCTGGTAGACGGATTTAATCAGATGGTGAAACGAATAAAACAAAGTCAGGCGGATATTGCAAGGCTGGAAAGAGAAACGGCCTGGAAAGAAATGGCTAAGCAGGTTGCCCACGAAATTAAAAACCCGTTAACCCCTATGAAACTTTCTATACAGCAGTTGATTGCCGCCTATAAAGATAAGTCTCCAAAGCTGGATGCGATATTTGAGAAAGTAACATCGACGATAATTTCGCAGATAGAAATTCTAAAAAACATAGCTTCGGAGTTTTCCAACTTTGCAAGAATGCCGCGGATAAATATTTCCAAGTTTGATATTATTACCGCTATACAGGAATCGATAAATCTTTTCGGCAACGAAAAAATATCAATTCGATTCACTGATCCCGGTAAGCCGGTGATTATAAATGCCGATGAAGACCAACTGAAACGGACAGTTATAAATATGATTCGCAATTCGATTCAAGCAAATGCCGCTGAGATCAATATTTATCTTGCGCTAAATGAAAAATTTTGCGAGCTTAAAATTTCCGATGACGGGGCAGGAATACCTCGCGAATTGATCGAAAAAGTATTTGATGAAAATTTTACTACTAAGAAAAGCGGTATGGGACTTGGCTTGAGCATGGCAAAAAAATATATTGAAAGCATTGACGGCATTATCTCAATCGAAGAATCGGGCAGCGGCGGCACAATATTTCTAATTAAAATTCCCACGGCGGAATAATGCCAGAGTTAACTCCACAGCAAAAAGAAGCGCTGAACTATAAGAAGCATATTTCGTTGACGGCGAATGCCGGCTCCGGTAAAACATTTGTGCTTTCCAAACGCTTTGTAGAAATTTTTATAAATGAGGATGTTGAGCTCGATGGAATTGTTGCGATAACTTTTACGGAGAAAGCAGCCGGAGAACTTAACAGAAAAATTGCTAATGAAGTTGACGAACGACTAACAATCGAAATGGATCGTCGGAAAAGAAATCGGCTGGAAAGTTTGCGGAGCCAATTAGTCTCGTCAAATATTTCCACCATCCATTCATTCTGCATTACGATATTACGCGAGTTCGCTCCGGAAGCAGGAATCGACGCAAATTTTTCTCCGGTGGATCAGACGACCTCAAATGAGCTTATCGATCTTAGCATCGAAGAAACATTAAACGGATTGATCGTTGAAAGCGAGCTTTCCGGTAACATTAAGTACTTGATCCGTTTCTTTGGGGCAAAAAAGAAATTTGCCGCGCAGCTGAGAAATTCTATTGAAAAAAGGAAAGAGATCGAATCGCTTAAGAAATCGATTTACAACCTTGATGCGAATAATTTGGCCGTACATTTCAGAACGACTTTCGAAAATATTTTTGAGGAGATATTTGAAGTAATTATAAATGAAGCGCTCAAACAGATCCAGATTGTAAACGATTTTGTCCTGTCAGGTATAACCGGCATCGAAAGCGCGGCGGAAATATCCCGTCTCTTATCCAAGTATGAAAAAAAATCATCTGCTATCGAAAAAATTTTTTTGCTTCGAGCCATGAAGGATTTAATGCTTACTCAAAAAGGCGAGGTTAGATCCCGCGGTTATCTTTCCTCCGGCCGGGATAAGTTTGACGAGATTATTCCGAAGGTTGAAGACTTCTTTGCAACAATGAATCCCTTCTTCGGAATTGAAGAGCCTGGTAAAGCGGAATACGAATTGGCGGCTTTCGGAAAAGTATTTTTACCTGTTTTTGAATATGCCGATAAACTTTACGCGCAAAAGAAAAAACAAAAGGGCTTCCTCGACTTTGAAGATATCTTAATCAATACTCAAAAGATTCTTCTTCTTGACGACGTTAAAAAATATCTTTGTGAAAAGTATAAGTATATAATGATTGACGAATACCAGGACACCAACGAGCTTCAGTATGAAATATTCATGCCGATACTGGATTATTTGAAAAGCGGAAATCTTTTTATTGTAGGCGATGAGAAGCAAAGCATTTATATGTTTCGGAACGCCGAACTGGAAGTGTTTAAACGCACTAAGAATGAAATAAAATCTCTGGAAAAATCCGGACAACTGTTAAGTTTGCCGCACAGTTTTCGAATGGCCCCTCCTCTTGTACTCTTCACAA
>JAKAHQ010000432.1 GCA_021814855.1 Bacteroidota bacterium
TGCTGATAATAAGCTTAACCGGTTTTCTCGTTGCAATAGTATATGCTTTGAACGCTCCTAACATTTATAAATCAACAACCCAATTAAACATTCAAAAGCCGCATGGTAATATTCTTGAAGCGCCTTTGATTCCGGAGTTTCAGGATTTTGGGAGCGACCGATTTGTTGCAGATGAAATAGAGATAATAAAAAGTTACAAAGTAAGGCGTCAAGTTGCCGAAGCGTTAAGAGACAGCTTTAATGTGGAAAAAGATAAATCGAAATTTTCGTTAATATTGGATCAGGATGCGCTTAAACATTCTATCTACAGGTTGATGGATCAAGATGATATAATTAAAACAATTACAAAATCTGTAACCATTGATCAGAAAAGGGGACTGGATATTGTTGAAGTTTCTGCGGAATCAAAATCACCTTACGAGGCCGCGTTGATAGTTAACTGTTACGCAAAAGCTTATAAAACCATTGATCTAGCATATAACCGTGAACAACTAACCGCTCTAAAAAATTTCCTCTCACAGCAGCGAGACGAAAAATTATCAGAACTTTCAAATGTAGAAGAGACGCTTAAAAATTACCAGGAACAAAAAGGCATTATAGAACTCAACGAACAGGCAAAGGCGCTTATTAAACAATCCTCGGACATGGATGCCCAGATGAACACGACCAAAATTGATTTAAGCGTAGCTGAGAAGACACTGAACTCACTGAAAGACGAGCTCAAAAAAAGAAATCCTTCTATTACCAACTATATTGAAAACTTTGCGACCGAACCTTACATCAAGCGACTCCAAGAACAGATAGCCGACTATAAAACTCAAAGGGACAGAGCTTCATCAAGCACATCACCAAACGCTCAAAGACTTGTTAGCGATTTTGACAACAAGATCAATGATCTAAAAGATAAGTTAAATAACCAGCTGTCTGTTTACCGCGCAGGAATTCTTGCCAGCTCTCCCGATGAAATTAAAGATTTGACCAAGCAGGTTTTTGAGCAGGAAGTAAAATACCAATCGCTTGCCGCTTCTTACAAAAAAATGAGCGAAATAGTGGGAGAATATGATAAGAAAATGAATCAGCTTCCTACAAACGCTGTTGATTTAGCAAGACTTCAGAGACAAAAAGACGGCGATGAAAAACTCTACAATACTATTGAGGAAAAATACCAGGAAGCAATTATTAACGAACAATCAGCACCAGGCAATGTACTGATTATAGATGAAGGACTTATCGCAAAGGAACCATCAAGGCCAAATCGTATTTTGATTGTAATTATCGGCCTTGTTTTTGGAATGGGAATGGGTGTTGCCTTTGCGTTCATTAGAAATTATCTAGACAATACGGTAAAAACACCGGAAGATATCTCGAATAAAAATCTCAATATACTTGCATGGATTCCGCAGATTGAAGGACTTGAATCCGGCACCAAAGATTTTGAATTTATTGTTGATAAAAAGCCCGATGCAAGTGCGAGCGAAGCTTACAGGGCCTTAAGAACAAGAATTAAGTTTTCGAGAATCGATAAGGAATCGTTAAAGACAATACTTATTACTTCTCCGACATCGCAGGAAGGAAAGACTACTACCTCGGTAAATCTTGCGGGAAGTTTTGCCCAGGCGAATCAAAGAACCATTTTGATAGACGCGGATTTAAGAAAACCACGGATTCACTCGGTATTCAACCAGAAACGTTTTCCGGGAATTACAGATTACTTCTTCGGCCAGGCCACCTTTGACGAAATAGTAAGAAAGTCGGAAGTCAATAATCTCGATTTTATAACCGCTGGAACCATTCCCCCTAACCCGTCTGAAATAGTAAACTCAACACAAATGGAATCATTCCTTGAAAAGTTAAAAGGCATTTACGATCAAATCATTATCGACTCTCCACCGGTAATAGCAGTGACCGATTCTGAAATATTATCGAGCATTGTTGACGGCACCATACTGGTTGTATCGGCAAACAATACGGAAATGGAATTGATGGAGAAAGCCGTTGAGCTGCTTAACCACGAGAGAAGCTCTTTCATCGGCGTAATCTTAAACAATTTTACATACAGAAGCGGATACGGATCGTACTACAAATATTATTACTACTATTCGCGTCCTACGAACGGCAGCAAGAAAAGCCGGGTTAAAGCCTAATCGATCATGCAAAAAAAAACTGCGGTTGTTACCGGAGGAGCAGGATTTTTAGGATCGCACCTATGCGACCGTCTCCTCAATGAAAATCTGAAAGTAATATGTCTCGATAATCTTCTTACGGGAAGAATTTCAAATATCGAGCATTTGTTTGGGAACGAAAATTTCCAATTTATAAAACTTGATGTAACCAATTTTATCCATATGCCTTCAGCTGTGGATTATGTGCTTCATTTTGCATCGCCTGCAAGTCCAATCGATTATCTGCAATTGCCGATACAAACATTAAAGGTTGGATCTCTCGGAACACATAAAGCACTCGGCCTGGCAAAAGAAAAAGGCGCAAGATTTTTAATTGCTTCTACGTCGGAAGTCTACGGCGATCCGTTAGTTCATCCGCAGCAGGAAGACTATTGGGGAAATGTTAATCCTATCGGTCCGCGCGGCGTTTACGATGAAGCTAAGCGTTTTGCCGAGGCAATGACAATGGCCTATCATCGCTACCACGGACTTGATACACGCATTGTTAGGATTTTCAATACATACGGACCGCGCATGCGAGTAAACGACGGAAGGGCTCTACCCGCATTTTTCTCCCAGGCTCTTAAGAACGAGGATGTAACCGTATTCGGCGACGGATCTCAAACAAGAAGCTTTTGCTATGTCGGCGATTTAATCGACGGTATTTATA
>JAKAHQ010000011.1 GCA_021814855.1 Bacteroidota bacterium
AGACAAAAAAGTACATGCACCAACAGTCGAGCTCAACATGTTTGCAGAAAAAATTTATTCAATTCTCGGCAGCGAACCGAGACACATTGATGAAATAGCAACCGCCTCGGCTATATCGACTTCCGAATGTCTGGTTAATCTACTTACTCTTGAGTTTAAAGGTGCGGTAAAACAACTTCCCGGAAAGATGTTTGCAAAATGCTAATATCTCTTTCGATCCCTCCAAAGATTTTTAAGTCTTTCTTTGATTGACTTTTCATTGCCGTTTTCCGAGGGTTGATAATACTGCTTATCTTTCAATTCGTCCGGCAAATAATTTTCCATGATAAAATTATTTTCGAATGAATGCGGGTAACGATAATCTTTATGATACCCTAATTCTTTCATCAACTTTGTGGGAGCGTTTCTTAGATGCAGCGGTACCTGATATTGAGGAAGATTCCGGACATCTTTTAATGCATTATCTATGGCAAAGTAAGATGCATTGCTCTTAGGCGAAGATGCCAGATAAACAGCGCACTGGGAAAGAATTATTCTCGCTTCCGGCATTCCGATTTTATCGACTGCGCTGAATGCCGCTTCTGCCAGCAACAAAGCATTTGGTGAAGCATTGCCTATATCTTCCGATGCAAGCACTACCATTCTTCTTGCTATGAAAAGCGGGTCTTCTCCGCCTTCCAGCATTCGAGCCATCCAATATACTGCTGCATCGGGATCGGAACCACGGAGACTTTTTATGAAAGCAGAGATAAGATTGTAATGCTCTTCCCCGGCTTTATCGTAAATGAAATTCTTTCGTTGAATAACATTTTCAATTACCGCTTTTGTTATCTCAATTTCGTTACCGCCGGATTCTTGAATTACAGATGCCTCAAGAATATTCAAAAGTATTCTAGCATCGCCGCCGGATACATAAATTAAAAAGTCGGGATCAATTAATTTTATGTTCAGCTTGCCAAGAAACTCATCATTTGTTAAAGCATAGTTCACAATATTCTGCAAATCTATTTTTGATAATTCTTCCAAAACAAAAATTCGAACCCGCGATCTCAATGCAGGAATAACTTCGAATGAAGGATTTTCGGTTGTGGCGCCAATCAAAATAATTTCGCCGGATTCAACCGAAGAAAGAAGCGCGTCCTGCTGCGCCTTGTTGAAACGATGAATCTCATCGATAAAAAGTATGGTCCGTTTAAAGTGCTCTCGATTTGTTTTAGCATGATCTATTATTTGGCGTATTTCCCTTACACCGGAAGAAACCGCATTGATTTGAAAAAATTCCGAGTTGGTTGTTTCGGATATAATTTTAGCTAAGGTAGTTTTACCTGTTCCTGGCGGCCCCCATAAAACAATCGAGCTCAGCGAATCATTTTCAATCATGACTCGCAAAGGTTTGCCGTTGCCGATTAATTTTTGCTGACCTTGAAATTCTTGAAGCGTTTTCGGTCTGCATCTTTCGGCAAGCGGAACTGCCGGGGGTTTTATTTTGGATTCCACCTGTAACGCCTAATTCTCTTGGATCTTAAAAACTTTTTCATTCTTCTTCATCATACTGAATTTTTCGCGGGCAACCTGTTCTATTTTCGCCTTACTGGTTTGAAGAGAATCAATCTCCGTCTGGAGATTTTTTATTTTCTCCTCGGCTTTTCGAATATCGTCGTCCATCCGGCTAAGTTCGCCTTTCAACTTTAAATATTTTAGAATTCCGTTTTCGTTGAATACTAGAAAAGAAACAGCGCCAATAACAACAACGAGGAATAAAATTCTTAAAAGCAGTTTATTTTTTACGGCTGCCATCAAAGAGAATTTTTAATAATTCTATCAATCAGTTCTTCAAAGCTTATTCCCGCGGCTTTTGCCATTTTAGGAACGAGCGAAGTGCTCGTCATTCCCGGCAAAGAATTAACTTCGAGGCAATAGACTTTAAAGTCATCTGTAACTCTAAAATCAACGCGGGCATAGCTTTCGCATCCAACCGAATTAAATGCAAGCTGAGCTTGATGTCTAAGATGCTCTGCAATCTTCGGAGGTATTTCTGCAGGAACTATGTAATCAGTTCTGCCGTGAGTGTATTTATTTTCATAATCGTAAAATCCGCTTTTCGGTTTTATCTCCAGCACGGGAAGAGCTTTGCTGTTAAGGATGGCAACCGTCATTTCTCTGCCGGGGATATATTCCTCAACCAAAACTTTATCCGAAAATTCCAAGGCGCTCTTAATTGACTGCGGTACTTCAACATCGCCTCGGCAAATAGTTAGGCCGATGGTTGAACCTTGATCGTTAGGTTTGAAAACACACGGGTATCCAAAAAATTTTTTTATCTTGGAACGGATTAGATCGAAATCTTCATCTGTTTTATTTACAACAAACCAGCGCGGCGTATTTACATCAAAATGCTGAAACATGACTTTTGTCATGCATTTATCCATCGAGACGGCGCTCGCCAGAATTTTGGAACCGGTGTATTTAATTCCTCTCAGTTCAAGAAGCGATTGGATTGTTCCGTCCTCTCCCCATTTACCGTGCAAGCCGATAAAAGCTACATCGACGTAATCGAACAAAGAAGAATTAACCGCTTCAACATAATTCCGGTTCGACCGCTCCGCGAAATCTTCTTTAGCGAAAAATTTTTCAACATCGGAAGGTTGATTCAAACCGTAAGCGGGATCTATAACTTTGACGTTGTACCCCAAAGATAATAGCGCACTTAAAATAGATTTACCGGACGACTTTGAAACCTCGCGTTCCGGCGATGTACCACCGACGAGTAACGCTACCGCAATTTCACTGTTAGACATATTTACCAAACTTAGTTTTGATGAATAATGGGTGTATTATAATCAACGAATTCATTTGATGCCGCACTGTCTTTCAATCTTCTCAATAGTTTCCATATCGATTAGGCCGTCTTCTCCGGTAACGCGCGGAGAAGTATTTTTAAGAATTGTTCTCTGCACATCGCGAATCATAAAAAGAAGTTTGTTTGTTCTCTTCCGAAATATTTTTTTTGCTTCGCCGTGAAGATCAATAATTAATTTTGTAGAAACATTTCTTTTGCTAAAGAAATCCTCTATGGCTATCGAACCGTTATAACCAAGAATTTCAATTCGGTTGAATGCTTTCTTAGTATTGTAAGAAACATTAAAATGACCGTATCCGCCGTTTTCAAATTTCACAATTCCGGAAGCAAAATCTTCAACCTCGCTTTTATAAACTACGTTATCCATGAATGCTTTGGTTTCAACAATTTCACCGCCGAAATATCTCAGCATGTCGATCATTTGCGAACCGAGAGAACGCAATACGCCGCCGCCGCTCAATTCTTTTTTAAACCTGAAATTATGATCGGGCGCGTAATCGATATTATATGAGACGGAAATCGAAACAATCTTGCCGAGCATATGCTTATCCATCAGCTCCTTAGCTTTCTGAACATGCGGATGAAAACGGTGCGAATGATCGAGAAGAAGGAGAACATTATTTTCTCTGCACATATTTACCATTTCTCTTGCCTGTTCCGAATTTAGCGCTATCGGAACTTCGCAAAGTATGTGCTTGGAAGCTTTGGCGGCTTTGATAATCTTTTCGTAGTTGTTTGAAGTTGCGCCGGAAACATAAACTATATTGATGTCGCTGTTGAGAAACAAATCATAATTATCGTAAGAATTGGGCGCGCCGAATCTACCGGCAATATTTTTTGCTCGATTAATATCGTGGCTGTAAACGGCTACAAGTTTGCTTCGCTGCGCGTATTGAAGCGCCGGCAAAAATGAGTGCTCGGCAAACTGTCCGCAACCGGCTATGCCCCATTTCAATTTTTTTGGAATAGCAGAAGTTAATTTTAATCTTCTTGTTGGATTAATCATTGTGTTCCCGCTACAAATTTAATTTTTCCATAAGCTTTTTTATCGGATGAGAATTGGTCATGGTATAAAAATGCAGAGCAGGCACATTATTATTCAGCAATTCTTCAACCTGTTTCCTTGTCCACTCCACGCCAATATCGATAACGTGTTCCGGTCGTGCGTTTTCAACTTCGTCGGCTAATTCCTGCGGTAAATCAATATAAAAATTCTTCGGCAAATTTTTAATGTGGCTCTTCGATGTAATAATTTTTAACCCGGGAATAATAGGAACGGTAATTCCTTCTTTACGGCAGAGGTCAACATAATCGAAAAAAGCTTTGTTGTTGTAGAACATTTGGGTTACAATGTAAGAAGCGCCGGCTTCTACCTTGGCCTTGGCATAACGAACATCTGTAACAAGATTAGGCGCTTCGAAGTGTTTTTCGGGATAACCCCCGGCGCCTATGCAGAAATTCATATGCTGGGCATCGAGCAATCCTTCCTCAAGATATCGCCCATTGTTAATGGCATTAATTTGTGAAATTAAATCGACGGCATATTCGTTGATGCTTCTTCCAAACTTAATCGGCTTTTTAAAACCGCTGTCGTCTCCGCGCACCGCAAGTACGTTTTCTATTCCCAAATAATGAAGCTCAATCAAAAAGTCTTCCGTTTCCTCGCGCGTAAAGCCGCTGCAAAGGACGTGCGGAACAGCATCGATATTATATTTATTTTGAATCAACGCGCATATTCCAAGCGTGCCGGGCCGTTTGCGTTTTACTTTCATTTGCATGCCGGTCGGAGTCTCTTCGTAAACTACTTCGGCGGGATGACTCGTGATATCTATAAACGGAGGATGGTATTTCGTTATATCCTCGAGAACATTCAAAAGCTGTTTGATATTTCCCCCTCGCTTAGGAGGTATTATTTCAAAACTTACCAAGGTGCTTTTTGCATTTTCCAGATGTTCAATTACTTTCATAATTACCCGTTTTGTTCGGTGCGAATTTAATACTTTCTAAATAAACTTATTAATGAAACTAATTTTTATTGCGGCATCAAGCGTAAATCGTCTTTGGCCGTTTTAATAAACTCGTCTTGCCGCAAAGGCACACGGATGTATTTTCCTCTCAGCCATTTATCGGTCATATCCTTATAGTGCCCGCTTATAAAATTGCCGGATTCACCGGTAGGCAAAATAAAATTAAGATGATCGGGATCGCCGAAATCGTAAATATAACGCATAGAAGGGCCGAGTGTGTTCTCGTATTTCTTGGAACGCTGCGGTTCCGAATTTTCTCCGGAATTCTCATACAATTCGGGGAAAGAATATTCCGTATTGAAAATTGTTGTTCCGTCTCCACCAATACCGAATGGGCCTATATTAATTATTTTATCGAGCAAGGATGATTTTCCATGAAACATATGTTTGAAGGTTACCTTATGAATATCTCCCCACTGCCAGTTTGAAATATCTTTGCCGTAATTTTTTTCGAGGTCGGATAGCGCATCAACCAGACTCTTACGAATAATATCGTCGCGTGTTTCAACCTGCGGGGTTCTTATATCATCAAAGAAAGAAGAGTTATTCTCCTGAAGCATCTTAGGAATGATACGGTACGGTATGTTGGCAAGAAAAACATATTCCTTAAGAAGATCGCTGCCCATCTCGTCTTCAAAAATATTTTTTATAAGGTACTGCAGAAAGCGGGTATAAATAGTCGGCACCTGGCTGCCGGCATCCATATTAAAATTCCACCCCTTTAACAAATCAATAGCGGTTTGTAAATTTTCATCCGTGATCTTAACATTCTTAAACGCATCCAAAATATACGGAGTTAAATTTTGCGCATAGGGAGAAACAAAATCAAGCTGGTACTTTTCATAATCGGCTACGCTGTGAATTGATTTTGATTTTAATAACTGGGTTATCCTCTCGATGCGCGACGACGGCTCCCAAATGTTCGAAATGTGATATTTAAAATTCTCTACTGTCTTATTGTTCGCGCTTGCTATAAAGTTTTGCGGGGGATTAAAAAGCTTCGGCATCTCTTCGTACGGTACAAAACCGATCCAATCGCTCTTGCTTGTGGTACCGTCGTAAATTAAAGTAGGACTGTTGGAAGCTCGAATAGGCAGCCGCGCCGCGCAAATGTAGCCGATATTTCCCTTGTCGTCCGCATACACAAAATTTTGACCCGGAACGGTGAAGTAACGAACGGCATCTTTAAAGTCGTCCCAGTTCTTGGATTTATTGATGGACATTGCCGCGAACATTTCGTCGCTGAATTCAAGTCCGGTCCACCGCATGCTCATCTGCGCTGTTTTAACTCCGGTGTTGGGATACATTTTTCCAAACGGATGAATATCTGTAATCATGGGTCCGCGGTGTGTTCTTTTAATTTCATACACAACTTCCGGCGAGTCTTTAACTCGTATTGTATCTTTAACTATTGAGAGTTTCTTCCATGCGCCGTCGAGTAAATAATTTTGACCGGTCGAATCAACTTTCTCAACATAAAAATCTGCGTCATCGGCCATAACGTTTGTCATTGCCCATGCAATGTTTTGGTTTTTGCCGATTACAATTGCCGGCAAACCGGGTATCGTAAATCCTTCAGCATTCCAATCCTTACTTCTGATTATGGCAAAGTACCAGCGGGCCGGCGCTGTAAAAGCAAGATGAGGATCGTTGGCTATAATTGGCTTGCCGGAAGCCGACATTTTTCCATCCACAACCCAGTTATTCGAGCCAATGTGAGTTCCTACAAATCCCGTAAAATTTCTAAACTGACGATCAACCTTAATTAATCCGTCGGGAATAGAAGCAAAACTTTTAATATCGGGCGGAATGATTGTGGGAGAATTCTCAGGGAAATCGGGCAGAAGTTCTTTCGCTTTTTCTGCGCCGAATTTTTGAACAAGCTGAGAAAATGTTATATCCGTCCACCAGCTTAAATTTAATTCCCATCCCATTAGCTTTGCAATTACCAAACTATGTTCCGGCTTCCAGGGATACGGGTCGTAACCCAATACATCAAATTCAACGGAGTATTTTCCTTTGGCGTCTTTGATAAAAGCATTTACGCCGTTTGAGTACGCCGTAAGTATTTTTTTTGTTAACGGATTAAGTTTGTTATAATTCTCTTCGACATTTTTATACATTCCGATTGTGCGGAACATTTTATCGATAGCTACTGTGGATGTTCCGAAGATTTCGCTAAGTCTTCCTTCGCCGGCGCGGCGTGCAATATCCATCTGGAATAATCTTTCCTGTGCGTGAACATAACCGAGAGCGAACGCTGCGTCTTCATCGTCTGCGGCTTGAATCAACGGGATTGCGTTGCCATCCCGGTAGATATTTACTGTTTCGGTTAACCCGGAAAATTTCTTTTCGCCGCTGTAATCCGGCAATGTACGATGAAGAATTAAATACGAGAGCGTAAAAAGGGCTATTATTATTATAACAAGAGCAGAAAGTATTCCTACTACTATTTTCTTCCAGGTCTTCATTAAATTATTTCCGGGGATGTTCTTCCTAAAGTTATGAAATAAAAGATTTGCCGAATAATAAAATATTTAATAAATAAGTTCACGGATTTCCAAAAAATAGATAATCAAAAAAAATTATGATCGAAATCTTATTAGCGCTGGCCGCCCTAACACTCTTTGTGGTAATAATATTTTTTTTCTGGGTTAAGAATAAATTATCGGAAAACAAACTGCCCGGGTTGGAAAACGAGTTCGGAAAACTCGATAGGTCTTTCCGCGATGAGATCGCGCGCAATCGGGAAGAAACATCTAAAAACGCCAAAGCCCAGCGAGAGGAGCTGAACGATTCGGTTTTGAAACTCGGCGAACAAATTTCGTCTACCATTGGAGAAATATCCAAAAGGCAGAAAGATCAGCTGGATATATTTGCAAAGCAGTTAAACACGCTCACTCAGACTAACGAGCAAAAATTCGACAAGCTGCAGGAAAAAGTTGAATCGCAGTTGAAGGAACTGCAGGAAAAAAACGAAAAGAAACTTGAAGAGATGCGCAAGACCGTAGATGATAAACTTCACGATACGTTAGAAAAGCGGCTGGGCGAGTCGTTTAAAATTGTAAGCGAAAGATTGGAAGCCGTGCGAGAAGGATTGGGTGAAATGAGAAATCTTGCCGTAGGGGTCGGCGATCTTAAAAAAGTTTTGACCAACGTAAAAACCCGCGGTACATGGGGAGAAATCCAGCTTGAAAATCTTATCGAACAAATTTTAACTACCGATCAATACGCAAAAAATATTTCCACAAAGAAAGGAAGTTCGGACCGTGTAGAGTTTGCAGTCAAAATGCCTGGAAGAACCGAGAATAAAAACGGGACCTGCTGGCTTCCGATCGACGCAAAATTCCCGATGGAAGATTATCAAAGGTTGGTTGCTGCCCAGGAACTTGCTGATGCAGCTTTAATCGAAGAAGCTTCCAAAGCATTGGAAAACCGTATTAAAGCAGAGGCAAAATCAATCTTTGAAAAATATATCGATCCGCCAAACACCACAGATGTTGCTTTGCTCTTTCTTCCAGTGGAGGGTTTGTTCGCCGAAATATTACGACGCCCCGGTTTGTTCGAAAAAATTCAAACCGAGAACAAGGTTATCATTACAGGTCCAACTACACTTGCGGCAATCCTAAACAGTTTGCAAATGGGATTCCGCACGCTTGCAATTGAAAAAAGGTCAAGCGAAGTATGGACGCTATTAGGCGCCGTTAAGAGTGAGTTCGGCAAGTTCGGAGAGATACTGGATAAAACTCAAAAGAAACTTCAGGAAGCCAGCAATACAATCGACGATGCTTCTAAAAGAACCCGCGTTATTGAAAGAAAGCTAAAAGATGTGCAGGCGTTGCCCAATTCCGATGAACAAAATTTAATTGACTAAACTCTAATAACATTTATCCATCAACCGCCATGAAAAAATTATTCTTCCTTTGCTGCTTTGTTTTGTTCATCAATTTGACTGCTCAAACTTTAGTTACTTCAGATAAAAAAATTGACGAAGCTTTTAAGCTTGCGGTATCAACTATTGATAATAACACTCACGACGGAATTCTAGCCGCCGGCGCCGACTACGGCGGAGAATGGACAAGGGACATTTCAATAAACTCATGGAACGGTGTCAGTCTGTTAAGACCTAAAGTTGCCGAAAAATCTCTTTGGAGCGTTACGATTAACAAAGATACAATCGGTCACCAGTACTGGGATAAAATTATTTGGGTTACCGGCGCGTTGAATCATTTCAGAGTTAACGGAGATACTGCCTTTCTAAAACAAGCATTTCTCTGCAGCAAGAACACAATATCTCAGCTGGAAAAAATTGCGTTCGATAAGCCATATGGATTGTTTACCGGCCCTTCCGTTTTCAACGATGGAATTGCGGCTTATCCGGTTCCGATTTACGACAGCACTAACTCCTCATCTTATGTGCTCGATCACCCCAACTCAAAATCGATTAAATGCCTAAGCACAAACTGCATTTACTATTCCGCATACATGTCGCTATATGAAATGAGTAAAATTCTTAATGACGGAAACGGGCAATCAAAGATTTTTTTGGATAAAGCCAAAGAGTTGAAAAGGAACATTCGAAAATATTTTTATGACGCTGAAAAACATCGGCTTAATTATTTGATTGATAATACCGGGCATGTTGCCGATTACCAGGAAGGTCTCGGAATTTCATTCGCCATTATTTTCGGAGTTGTAAATAAAACAGAAGCGAGAGAAATAATTCGAAAGGTTCACGTTTCTCGGTTCGGCATAACTTCAATTTATCCCGACTTTCCTCGTTACTCCGCGGCGAAACCCGGAAGACATAATAACATTGTATGGCCAATGGTAAACGGCTTTTGGGCTCAAGCTTGCAAATACTCGGGCGAGCTCGAATTGTTTTACAACGAATTGAAAAACTTAACCTCGCTTGCCGTAGATCCGGATAAAGGAAATATGAACTTCAGGGAGATTTATAATCCTTACACAGGAAAACCGGACGGCGGCTGGCAAAGCGGAAAAGAATGGGCGTCATGCAATCATCAAACATGGTCTGCCACAGCTTACCTCTCTATGATCTTCGACGGATTGTTCGGACTCGATTTCGCAAATAATGCGGTTGGCTTCAAACCTTATTTACCAAAAGGATTAAATCAAGTTGAGATTCGCGATTTGCCCTATCGATCATCCAAATTAAATATTTCAATGACGGGCAGCGGAACCTCGATTGAATCATTTTCGGTTAACGGTAAAAAATCCGGCAAACATTTTTTAATTCCCCAAAACAGAATGACTTACAATATCGAAATAAAATTGAAAAACTAAGTTTAGCTTCCTTAAAAAAAACATTTAGCTGCCTAAGCAAACAGTTAGGCAGTTTTGGCATTTGTAAACTATTCACCGATTAATTTCCGCCATTCGCCGATTTTATCTGCTAAAGTTGTTACCTCCAAATTAAATTTGCCGTCGAAAGAAGTGAATATAATTTTTATTGAGAGAATAAAATGGAAACACCAAAACTTCAAGGCCGGGTTGTAATAGGATTAATACTAATAATCCTCGGGGGACTTTTTTTCCTGAGCAACTACGGAATATTTGTGATCCCCGACGACTTTTTTTCGTGGGAGTATTTTTTCATTCTTGCCGGTATTTTACTCCTGCTGCTTTCGCGCAACAAGATTGCAGGGTTCATAATTCTTGGAATTGGACTTTTTAATTTACATCCCGAACTTTCCCCCTTAATTTTTGTCGTCGTCGGGCTCTATATTATTTTCGGACGGCATGGAAGAGGAAAAATTTATTTCAAGTACACACATTCACTTAAAGATTCGGCAGGAAAAGGCGAGGTCGACTCCAACGATTTTCTTGAAAGTGTTAATATCTTCGGCGGAGGTTCTAAAATTGTCAACTCGGATAACTTCCGCGGCGGCAGCATTATTTCTATCTTCGGCGGTTCCGACATTAATTTGAATAACTGCAAACTTGCCGACGGCGATAACGTACTCGAGATCATTGCCATCTTCGGAGGAACTACATTAATAGTTCCGAACGATTGGAGAGTCAACCTGGACATTCTGCCGATCTTCGGCGGGTTCGGCGATAAACGAATTAAAGACCCGAACAAAACATTTCTAGAAGGCAGATCGTTAATCATTAAAGGCGTCGTATTGTTTGGCGGCGGCGAAATAAAAACAAGTTTTTAATTCGGAGGAAATTATGCAATCGTCAAATTCGAGAATTTGGTTTGGAGTAATATTGGTAATCCTCGGCGGGCTCTTTTTGATGGACAACTTTGGTTTGTTCTGGTTCGATTTAAGACCGCTTGTTTTTTCATGGCACTCTATCTTGCTGATAGTCGGCATTGTAATTTTGATCAATCACAAAAACAATCCTGCGGGCTACATTCTCATTGCAATAGGATTAATAGGAACCTTGAGGCATACAGTTCCGTACTTTTTCGATTTCGATTTTTCAGATCTCTGGCCGATATTTATTTTGCTTGTGGGCGTATGGCTGATTTTCAAGAGGAACAACAACAATCATTTTCACCGTCACAATCGTCAGTTTGATTTTGGAGCTTCGGAATTCCACAAAGAAAATGTGTCCGAGGACCAATCGTCTGCCGATTTAATAAAGGTCGATTGCATTTTCAACAACATTAAGAGAGTTGTTCACTCCGAAAATTTTAAGGGTGGCAGCATCTCCACAGTTTTCGGCGAAGTGCATCTCGATTTAACAAACGCTAAACTTGCGCCGGGAACCAATACACTTGAGGTAAACACTGTGTTTGGCGGAATAAAAATACGGGTACCAAGCGATTGGAAAGTTCAGCTTAATGTTTCATCCGTCTTCGGCGGTTTCGATGATAAGCGATACAATATTTCGAGCACTCCGCAGGATGGCTTACTCGTCATCAACGGGTCAACTATTTTCGGCGGCGGCAAACTTATTAACTAAATGAGAAATATTTACGAATGACAAATCCATTCATCAACAGTAAAAAAGTTTTAGCCGCGTACTGCATAGCATGGTTTTTTATTTTTCTCGTTCATGTAACTGTGCTTGCTTTGTTTCTTAATATACCGTTGTTTATCTCTTTACTCGACAGCGCTTTTTTCAACGGGCTGTATCTGCTTCTCGGCATAAGTCTATGGTACACGGTTAATTTTAATTCGCTGGAAAACTATAACGTTATCAAAATTTTTCTAAATCATATCGCGGCCGCTACAATTACATCCGGGCTCTGGATTCTGGTGGGCTACTATATTATGACTAACGTAGTAACCGGAAATAATCTTTATTCGAATTTCCTGTTGAAATCGTCTTTGGTATGGCGATTTCTAATCGGTATTCTTTACTATACCGTTATTGTAGCCGTCGATTACGTTTTTATTTACTACAATAATTTCCAGCAGAAAGTATTGGCCGAAGTTGAATTGAACGCCTTGGTTAAGGAAGCCGAACTGAAATCGCTTAAGTACCAGATCAATCCGCATTTTATTTTCAATAGTCTTAATTCGATATCTTCCTTAACCATAACCAATCCGCAAAAAGCGCAGGACATGACTATAAAACTTTCATCCTTCCTCCGGAATACACTTTCGAAGAATGAAAGACAAAAAAATAAACTGAAAGAAGAAATCAGCAACGCCAAACTCTATCTCGACATTGAAAAGGTACGCTTTGCAGAAAAATTTGAATTTGTTGAAATAATAAAGGAAGAATGCAAGGACGTTGAGGTGCCGAGCATGATATTGCAGCCGCTCCTGGAAAACGCTATTAAACACGGAGTTTATGAAAGTCTGGACAAGGTTACGATTAAACTTTCCTGCGGAATGGAAAAAGAATATTTTAAGATCACGGTTGAAAACAATTTCGATCCCGAAGCTGTTCCCCGCAAAGGCGAAGGCATTGGGATTAAAAACATTAAGAACAGACTTAAACTAATTTACAACCAGGATAACCTGTTAACGGTTGAAAAAGCAAATAACATTTTTAAAGTAAACATATTTATACCGGTTTGAGAATATGAGCGATAAAATCAAAG